>JABIRQ010000012.1 GCA_018699755.1 Rhodospirillaceae bacterium
CGATCGCGCCGAAACCCTCCCTCTGCGCCCAGTGCGCCCGGAGGATGCGACCATGCTGTTCGAATGGGCCAATCTGCCGGAGGTCCTGGCCGTCAGCATCCGTCGGCGCAAAGCTGTGCAGTGGGACGAGCATTGCGCCTGGTTGGCCGAACGACTCGCCGATCCGCAATCGGCCTTCTGGATGTTGGAGCAGGACGGCCGGGCAGCCGGTTATCTGCGCCTTCAGGGCAGAGAGGAAGGAAGCGGCGAAGAGGGGCCCGAGGTCAGCATCTATGTGGGGCCGGCCGCACGCCGGCGCGGCCTGGGCATGGCGATGCTGGCGCACGCGCGCCAGGAACAGATGGCGCGCTGGCCGGCGCGCGCGCTGATCGCCCGTGTCAGGCCGGACAATCTCGCCGCCCGTACCGTTTTCGAAGCCGCCGGCTACCGGATCGAGGAGAGCCTGCCCGACCATCTGCTCTTCCGCGATCATGAGGCCGCGATGCCAGTCGACGAGACAACATGCGGGGACCGCCTGCCTGTCGGTGCGACCCATCCCGGTCCGGTGATCTATGCCGACAGCTGCGACGCCCTGGCGCTGGCCTGGCCGAAGGAATTGCCGACGGGGGCAGTCGTACGCAGCAACGCGCCCGCTTTGATCGCCGATCCGGCAATTCGGGCGATGCGGGCCGACGACCGGCTGACGCCGCAACATATTCACGCGCTTGTCGACGCGCTCGACGCAGCGGCGGCGGAAGTCCGCGACGAGATCTCCACCTCGCATCTGACGGGAGCGGCCGAGGCGGCGATCTCGGTCTATTCGGCGATCGTCGGCGAACTGCAGAATCATGTCTGCACAGCAGCCATGCTGCGCGAGGAGGATATGGACGGCAACGCGCAGGTCGTGGCCGTCGCATACGAGGATGCGAATCTCCGGCGTCGCTTTCGCTTCGCCTTGGCAGATGTCCTGGCCGAATGCGGCGTCGAGGCGACGGAGGTCGACGGGCATCGGCTCGCACCTGTCGACGAACCAACCCCGCCGCATCCCAACCTGTGGACGCGACTCGCCCATAGCACGCTCGAAAGCTTAGTCTATCGCGTCGGGCGGAGCGTCCAGCGGCGGATGCCTCTCCTTGGCCGCCGGGGCACGATTGCCATCTATCGCGAGAACGAGCTTCTGAAGGAAACGGCGGCGCATCTCCTGCTACGAGGCTATGCCATTCGGGCCATCAACATCGAGCGCCGGGATGATGGTCGGAAAGCCCAGACGATCGATATCGGACCCACGATCGAGGCGGCCCTTCACCGCCAACTCGGAGCCGTCATGCCCGACCGGGTTGCGGCCGCCTTGGGGCGGATCGGCCGCCGCCTCGCGGTCGAAAGGCTTCGTTCCTTTGCCGTCGCCCGCGGCGCATGGCGCGCGCGCCTCAAGCCCGCGGCCGACCGTCCGAAAGCAGTCCTCTCCAACCGGCTGCACTCGGCGGAGTATTGGGCCATGTATTCGGCTCTGTTGGAGGCCGGCATCCCACTGATCGCGTTCCAGCATGGCGTGACGCCGGAATTCGCGATGGACCGCGTGAACCGGACACACGGACACGAGAACACGGGGGCCGACCTCTCCATCGTCTTCAATCCGGAAATGGAACGGATCCTGCGCGAGAATCCCGACGCCCGAGGTCCCGCCCTCGCCGTCGGCATGCCCAAGGACTACCGTCGCCTGTACCGCCGCCGCGCCGCGCGCACGACCGCGCCGGTCTGGTATATCCGAACCTCGCTTTATCAGAGCAATCTCGGCCGCATGCATCGCGGTATCGCCGATCCGGCGATGTACGAGCGCGAACGCCTGCTCGTGGAGCAGGTATTCTCGCGCGTTCCTCACCGCGTGGCCTACAAGCCTTACCCGGCCATCCGCTACCTCGATCCGGACCCCATCGATACGCTGGTATCCGCCACACCCAACATGCGGCTCTATGACGGCCGTTTGGATCTCCGTTATGTCGTGGCCGGCGCACGCGTGCTGGTCACGGCGGCGGCCACCAGCACGCTTTCGTGGTGCCTGATGGCCGATCGACCGCTGATCTTTCTCGACAGCCCGGACTTTGCCCCGTTGCGGCCGGCGGTGCGGCGACATCTCGAGAAGGCGGCCTTCGTGTTCGATCTGGGCGAATCGAACGCCGTCGAACGGCTCCGCGCCTTCCTGTCCCGGCCGCTCGATGCGATCGAGGCCGATTGGCGAGAAAAGGCCGCCAGTCGCGCCGCCTTCATCGCGCAGTACGTGGATTCCGGCCAGCCAAGCCCCGGTATCCGGGCCGCAAACGCCGTGGAAACCCTGCTGCAACAACAGATCAAAGGCGGGTCGGCATGATCGGCCTGTTCGGCGCCTATCATCGACAGGCCAAGCAGCCGGCGGATATCGAGGCCATGACCCGTGCGATTCCGGAGCGCTATCGCGCCTCCATCCTCGGCGGACCCGGCGCGGCCCTCGGCCGGGCCAGCCATCGCCTCGATTTCGGCAGCAGCGAGGCGAAGCGCGGGACGCGCCGCGCGGTCGCCATGGGCACCGTGCACAACGCGGACGAGGTCGCCGCCCGGGCCGGTCTAGCGCAGGTGCCCGCATCTCCGGCCGAACTTGCGATCGCCTTGTCCGAGGTCGGGCGCCAGGATGCGCTGGCGGTGGCCAACGGATTGTTCTGCGCGGCCGTCTACGACGAGGGCGGTCATCGACTTGAGCTTATTACGGACCGACTGGCGAGCTGGCCGATCCACCTTTGGTCCGAGAACGGGGAGATCGTTTTCGCGGGCGCCATCCGGGTTCTGTTGGCCGACGGGCGACCGCGCCGCCTTGCCGACCCGTTCGGAATCGCCCAGCTCTTCACGATGCAGCGGACGATCGGCGACTCGACGTCGATCGCCGGCGTGCGGGCCCTGCCCGCCGCCACCATCCTGACGATCGATCGCGACGGCGAGCATCTCTCCCGCTATTGGAACCTGACCTGGCGCAAGCCGGATTTCGACGAGCGCGAGGGCGGCCGACGGCTGGCCGACGCCCTTCGGAACGCGACCGCCCGCGACACCGGACCCGGCCGCGCGGGGCTGCTGCTGTCCGGCGGGTTCGACAGCCGCATGGTGCTTGCCGCCGCGCCGCGCGGTAGCTTGAGTTGCTGGACGACGGCGACCTTTCCGGAGAACCCGGAACTGGCGCTCGCGAAGCAGGCCGCGGCGATGTTTCACGCTTCCCACCATACGCTGATCCGCGATCCGTCGAGCGGCCTGCTGGACGTGCTCGACCGCACGGTCGCCGAATCCAACGGGTTGTTCCCGGCCTCGACCCCGATGGCGGTCTTTCTCGACGAGGCAGGCGAGAGTTGCGACACCCTCCTGACGGGGCACGGACTGGACTACACGCTGCGCGGCTACTATCTGCCGGCGCGCTTTCTGCGCCTGGCGGGATCGCGCACCAGACTGCCGGCCCTGCGACCTATCCCGGACGCGCCGTCAGGCGCCGATGTGCTGCGAAACCTGCGACAAGGACCGCCCATCGCGACGGTCGACCGCATCGTGCCGAAGAATCGCCGCGCGATCTGGTGGAACGAACAGGCGACGGCCTTCGATCGGCTGCTTGCGCCTTGGCTGGACTCAGACGAGCCCTGCAATGCCTGGGACGCTTTCATCCTGCATGCGGTGAGCAAACATTACGCATTCACCGGCATGATGTCGGTGCGCGCCGTCGCCCAGCTCTCCTTGCCGGCCTTCGACAAGGAGGTGTTCGATCTCTATCTGTCCATGCCGCCTGCCTGGCGCTGCAGCGGCCGCATGGCCAAGCATGCGATGCGGGCGATTTCGCAAGATGCGGCGGCACAGGCCAACGCCAATACGGGCGTTCGCGCCGATATCGGCCCCTGGGCGGAAACCGCCGCCGTCCTCGGCCGCGCGGCGCTTCGCCGCGCCCGGATCGCGCAATCGCCGAAAATGCCAACCGCCTGGGACACCGAAGGATCATGGTCGAACGCCACCGCGCTGTATCGCCACGCACCGGCCTTTCGTGCACATCTGCTTGCCATCCGTGGCCGGCTCGACCAGATTTCCCTGGGCCTGCTGTCCTCGGACGGGCTGGCCGCCTGCATCGACGAGCATCTGGACGGCACGGGTAAGCACACGAAGCTGCTGCGCCAGTTGATGACTCATGATTCCTGGGTCAGGACCTTCGGCATCGAGGGCGCAGCATGAGAGGCGCTGACGCATGCGCCTGATATGCACAGCAGCGACCGGGCGATGCGGCGAACAGTCGCTCAGCGCGTTCTTGCGTCACCATCTGCCGGATGCGCTGGTGCTCTGGGAAGAACCCCAGATTCACCCGCTGCTTCCAAGCCGCCTGGGCGATGTAGAGAAGCGGCTGCGCCGCCGCTTTGTCGAGACCCATGAGCTGCTCGGCAGGGGGCGCGTGCTGACGGCATTCGATGCCGGCGACGACGCGGCGCTGGACGCGATGGCCCGCAAACGGCTGGCCTGGCTCGAACGGCAGGCGGCGGCAGCGGGCGCATCGGTCTGCATCGATGTCAGCAAATTCTTCATTCGCGGCCTGCACCGCCCGCTGACGCGTCTGCGTCCCAACATGGCGCTCATTCGGCTGGTGCGCGATCCGATTCTCAACATGCGCAGCTACTTGAACCGCGACAAGGACTTCGCGCTCGACAACAACGATCCGGCGAGCCCGCGGAACGAACTTCCGATGGACAGCGCCATCGGTCCGGCGGAGCGTTATCTATGGTCCTGGTGCGAGGTTTATCTTCGCTTCGATTCGTTGGTGCGGGAGTTCGGCCTTGGCCCTGCCGTCGAGATTCGCACAGAAGACCTCAACGACGCCGCGGCCATGGCGCGGCACTTGATCGCCCTCGACCTGCCGCCCCAGATCCCGGTCACGGCCCTGCCGCCGCGCAACC
>JABIRQ010000193.1 GCA_018699755.1 Rhodospirillaceae bacterium
CCATGGCCAGGCCCAGGCCACTGGTCGAGCCGGTCACCAGGGCCCGCCGGCCCGCTAGGTCGATGGTCATGCCTCTGTTCCCCTATTTCGCCTGCAGACCGGCGTCGATCGGAATCGAGGCGCCGGTGATCTGGCTCGCCGCGTCCGTGCACAGGAAGGCGACCAGGGCGCCGATCTGCTCCTTGGTCACGAACTGCTTGGTCGGATGAGAGCCGACCATCCTTTCCATGGCCTCGTCATAGGAAACGCCTTCCTGCTGGGCTCGCACCTCGATCTGGGGGCGCGACATGCCGGTCAGCACCCAGCCCGGGCAGATCGCGTTGCAGGTGATGCCGTCCTCCGCCGCCTCCAAGGCCACCACCTTGGTCAGGCCGAGGATGCCGTGCTTGGCCGCGCAATAGGCCGGCTTCTTGGCCGAGCCTCGGAGACCGCTGGTCGAAGAGGTGTTGACGATGCGGCCCCAGCCGCGCGCCTTCATACCGGGCAGCGCGGCACGGATCGCATGGAAGGGGGCAGAGAGTAGGATCGCGATCTGAGCGTCCCAGCGCTCGGCCGGGAAATGCTCGGTCAGGGCGACATGCTGGATGCCCGCGTTGTTGCACAGCACGTCGACCGAGCCCCAGCGTGCCTCGGTCCGTTCGACCAAGCCGACCACCTCCTCCGGCTCCATTAGGTCGGCCGGGTCGTAGGCGACCTCGACACCGGCTTCCTCGACAATGCGCGCGCGCAAAGCCTCGATCTCGTCGGCCTCGCCGAATCCGTTCAGGACCACCTTGGCTCCCGCCCCGGCAAGGGCTTCGGCCATGCCGATCCCCATGCCGCTGGTCGAGCCGGTGACGATCGCCACCTTGCCTTCGAGATACCTGCTCATGCCGTCATCCTCCCTCTGGGCGAAAACTCAATGCGCCGTCCAGGCGCCGTCGATCGGCAGGGCGGCGCCGGTGATCTGGGCCGCCGCGTCCGAGCACAGGAACAGGGCCAGGGCGGCGATGTGGTTGCGGTCGATCAGGCGCCAGCTCGGCTGCGTGGGCGAGACGAGCTGCTTCAACCCCTCGTCCCAGGGCAGGCCCGTGCGGGCCATGAAGGTATTGATCGTGTTCATCGAGAATTCAGTGTCGATCCAGCCCGGGCAGATCGCATTGCAGGTGATGCCGTCCTCCGCCGTCTCCAGCGCGATCACCTTGGTCAGCCCGACCAGAGCGTGCTTGGTCGCGACATAAGGCGCGTCGCGCGGCGTGCCGACCAAGCCCAGGGCGGAGGCGGTGTTGACGACGCGCCCCCAGCCCCGCGCCTTCATCCCCGGCAGGGCCGCGCGCGCCGCGCGGAAGGCGGCCGTAACGTTGACCGCGATGCAGCGGTCCCATTCCTCGACACTCAATTCCTCGATCGGGCGGATGTATTCGACCCCGGCGTTGTTCGCCAGGATATCGACCGCGCCATGGGCCGCCTCGGCGTCGCGCACCAGGCGTTCGGCCTCGTCTCCGTCGCTCAGATCGGCGGGGTCGTAGCGATGGGCAATCCCGTGGGCGCTCTCCAGTTCCGCCATCACGGCTTCGATGCCGTCAGCGTCGCGAAAACCGTTGAAGGTGATCGCACAACCCTCGGCCGCAAAAGCCCGCGCCATCGCCAGGCCCAAACCGCTGGTCGAGCCGGTGACGACGGCCGCCCGGCCGGCAAGCATTCCCCCCATCGTTCTTTCTCCCGCGCCCTATTTCTTGAACAACGCGTCGGCCGCGCTGCGGTGACTGGTCTTGCCCCCGATCGTCGCGCGGGCGCGGGCAATTTCCGCCTCCAGCTCGGCGATATACTCCTCCAACTCCTCGACCCCCAGGACCTCCAGGTCCTTCTTCGGCTTGGGTTTGTTCCGGGGTTCCAGATCGTCGATTTCCATGGTCCGTTCTCCCGCCTCGGCCCTGCTACTATAGGAAAGTGGCGCGACCCTGTCGCCGCCTCACGCCCCGAAAAACCGCCCGGAGCCCCTCATGCCAACGACCCTGCCCAAAACCATGACCGCCATCGAGATCACCGAGCCCGGCGGGCCCGAGGTCCTGCGCCCGGTCGAGCGACCGGTGCCGGTGCCGGCCGAAGGCGAGGTGCTGATCCGGATCGCGGCCGCCGGGGTCAACCGGGCCGACTGCTTGCAGCGCCAGGGCGGCTATCCGCCGCCCAAGGGCGCCTCGGACATTCCAGGCCTGGAATGCGCCGGCCATATCGTGGCGCACGGGCCGGGGACATCCGGCTTCGCCCTGGGCGATCCGGTCTGCGCCCTGCTGACCGGCGGCGGCTACGCCGAATACGCGGCCGTGCCGGCGGGCCAATGCCTCCCCGTGCCGGCCGGGCTGTCCATGGCCGAAGCGGCAGGCGCACCCGAGACCTTTTGCACGGTCTGGCACAACGTCTTCGAACGCGGAGCCCTCAAGCCGGGCGAGAATTTCCTGTGCCACGGCGGTTCCAGCGGCATCGGCACGACGGCGATTCAGCTCGCCCGGGCGGCGGGCGCACGGGTCTTCACGACCGCCGGATCGGCCGAGAAATGCGCTGCCTGTACTGATCTGGGCGCAGCGCGGGCTATCAACTACCGGGAAGAGGATTTCGTCGAGATCGTGAAGGCGGAAACCGGCGGGTACGGCGCAAATCTGATCCTCGACATGGTCGGCGGCGACTATGTCCAACGCAACATCTCCGCCCTCGCGGCAGAAGGACGGCTGGTCTATATCGCTTTCCTGGGCGGGGCGAAGACCGAGGTCAATCTCGGCCCGCTGATGATGAAGCGCGCGACTCTGACCGGCTCCACCCTGCGGGCCCGGCCGGCCGCCGAGAAAGGCCGCATCGTCGCCGCCATGCGTGGCCGTTTCTGGCCCGGCCTGGCGGACGGCCAATTCAAGGTTCTGGTCCACCGGACCTTCCCCCTGGCGGAAGCCGCCAAGGCCCATGCCCTGATGGAGACGAGCGCCCATATCGGCAAGATCGTCCTGACCGTCGGCAAGGGCTGAGCGCCGCGCCCGGTCGAGGAGGCTGGCCTAGCCGGCGGTATCCGCCCCGGGGCAGCGCCTCGTCCGAGGATTCGAGGTGCAGATCGCGTTGCGGAAACGGGATTTGGATGCCGTGCTCATGGAACTTGTCCCAGGCCAACAACAGCACCACGATCTCGACCGCGACCAGGGCCACGAGACTGAAGGCCAAAGGGCTGTCCACGCCCGGCATGCCGCCGACGTTTATTTCCAGGAGGCCGGTCAGAAGACTAAGCGGGAGAAGGATCGCAGCAACCACCGTCAACACGCACATGGTCTTATTCATCTGGTCCGGGATTCGGTTGTTCAACTCGTCTTGAACGACCGTCGCGCGTTCGCGCACGGCGTCGAGATCCTCGACGTGGCGCAAGGTGCGGTCCGCGATTTCAGAGGGCGGAGGCGGCTGGAAAGCCGGGTCCGATTTCTCTCGCCGTCCGTCCCGAACCCGTGCGCGCCTAGTACAGTGCTTCCAGTGCCGGGCCGTATTTCTCGCGTATGACGTGGCGCCGGATCTTCAGGGTCGGCGTCATCATCTCGTTGTCGACCGAAAAGAGCTCCTCCGCCAGCACGAAGCGGCGCACCCGTTCGATCCCCGAAAGCTCCTTGTTCACTCGGTCGATCGCTTTTTCGATCGCGCCGCGCAATCCCGGGTCGTCGCGCATAGCGGCGAGATCAGCGGGCTTGCCCGTCTCTTCGGCCCAGGTCTTGAGAAATTCACCGTCGGGCACGATCAGCGCGACGAGATGGGGCCGCTTGTCGCCATAGACCATGGCCTGGCCGATCTCGGGCTGCATGCTCAGATAGCCTTCGACCCGCTGGGGCGAAAGGTTGTCGCCCCCCGAATTCACGATGATGTCCTTCTTTCGGTCGGTGATCTGGAGGTAACCGTCCTCGTCCAGGCGGCCGATATCGCCGGTATGCAACCAGCCGTCCTTGAGCGCCTCGGCCGTGGCTTCCGGGTTATTCCAATAACCGTTCATCACCAACTCGCCTTTGATCAGGATCTCGCCGTCTTCGGCGATCCGCAGTTCGACCCCAGGAAAGGGCGGGCCGACCGTGTGCATCTTGACCCGGTGGGGCATGTTGCAACTGACCACCGGCGCGCTTTCGGTCTGGCCGTAACCCTGGAGCAAACGCAAGCCAAGGGCATGGAAGAACAGCCCGATCTCGACGTTGAGCGGCGCGCCGCCCGATATCAAAGCTTTCAGGCGCCCGCCGAAGCGGCCGCGCACCTTGTTGCGCACCAGCCGCTCGACCAGGCAGTCGGTCAGCCGCTCGCCGATACCCAGGCTGCCGGGCGCTTCGTATTCCTTGCGCCCCAGGGCGACGGCCTTGTCGAAGAGAGACTTCTTGAGGCCGCCCGCGCGCTCGACATCTCGGGTGATGCGCGCATGCATGGTCTCGTAAAGGCGCGGCACGGCGGTCATCAAAGTCGGGCGCGCCTCCTGCATGTTGGTCGCCAGCTTCTCGATGCTCTCGGCGTAATAGACCTGCGCGCCGATCGAGATCGGAAAATAGAGGCCGGCCGTGTGCTCGTAGGAATGGCTGAGCGGCAGGAAACAGAGAAAGACCTCGTCCTCCAGGCCCAGTTCGAGCAGCAGGTGATAAGCACCCAGGCAATTGCACAGGATCGCGCCGTGGCTCAGCATCACGCCCTTGGGCGCACCGCCGGTGCCCGAGGTGTAGATGAAACAACCCGTCTCGCCCCGCTCCAACCCGCCGACCGTTTCCGCAACGTCGTCGGGAGCGGCCTCGCCGCGGGCGAGCACATCCTCCCAAGCCAGCACCGAAACGCCCTGCGATGGGGCTTCGTCGATCGCTTCGATCGCGATCACCTGTTCCAAGGCATCGGCCCGGGCCGCCGCGGGCAACAGCCGCTCGGCCAGGCGCGCGGTCGAAACGATGGCCGCCTTCGACCCGCTGTCCTCGATGATATGCAGATGGTCCGCAACGGTGTTGGTGGTATAGGCGGGCACCGAGATCGCGCCCGCGGCCATGACGGCCAGATCGGCAACGACCCATTCGGGCCGATTCTCCGAAACGATCACGACCCGGTCGCCCCGCGCCACGCCCAGGGCCCGCAAACCGCGGCTGAGCGCACTGACCTGACGCGCCACTTCGGCCCAACTCCAAGCCCGATACGCGCCGTCGGACTTGCGCCACAGGAAGGGTGCGTCGCCCAGTTTTCCCGCCTGCTCGAAAAACATCTCCGGCAGGTTTCGCCACTCGTTGTATCTTGTCACTGTCTCGGCACTTTCCTCATTGTCGCCCTGGGTCGCCCTGGGTCGCCCTGGGTCGCTCCTGGGTCGCCCTGGGTCGCTCCTGGGTCGCCCTGGGTCGCTCCCGGCTGGCGCCGCGCCGATCGAGAAGCGCGGGTTCGAGCCGCCACGTGCCCGCATTCAGGCCTCCTGCCCCTATGACTTGCCGGAAACCGTCTCGCGCGCAAGGGGGAGTCGCCCTGCAACGCCCTTGCCCCGGCCCGTCCGGCGCACCAATCTCCGCATCGTGCCGGAAAAACCAACAGATCGCCCGCTCGGCGGGGCTGGGCGCGACACCGAGAACTCCCGCCTGACCCGGCGCATGCGCCGCTATGCCGAGGTCGGCCAGGCGGTCGGTGGGCTGGCGGCGCGCCTGGCCGGCTCGCGCTATCTCGGCATGGAGATCGACCAGGTTCGTCACGCCGCCGATCTGCGCGACGCTCTCGGCGGGCTCAAGGGCCCGCTGATGAAGGTCGCCCAGATTCTTTCGACCATCCCCGACGCCCTGCCCGAATCCTATATCCAGGAACTGGGCCAGCTTCAGGCCGACGCGCCCAGCATGGGCTGGCCCTTCGTGCGCCGGCGCATGGCTGCCGAGTTGGGGGCTGGCTGGCAAACCTTTTTTGCCGAGTTCGAGCGGGCGGCGGCGCGCGCCGCGTCGCTGGGCCAGGTCCACCGCGCGACCGCCCTCGACGGCCGCGCACTTGCCTGCAAGCTGCAATACTCGGACATGCGGTCCGTCGTGCAGGCGGACCTGCGCCAGCTTCGCGTCGTCCTCGCCCTCTACGCCCGCATGGACCGGGCGATCGACACCAGCCGCATCTACGAGGAGATCGCGGCGCGGCTTTGGGAGGAGCTGGATTACGCGCGCGAGGCCCGGCATATGGCGCTCTACCGCGGTATGCTGGCCGAGGTCGAGGCCGTGCATGTGCCCGAAACGGTGGACGCGCTCTGCACCAATCGCCTGCTCACCATGACCTGGCTCGACGGCGCGCCGCTGTTGAGCCTGAAGGACGAACCGCTGGAGGGTCGCAACGCGGTCGCCCGGGTCATGTTCGAGGCCTGGTACCGGCCCTTCTACGGATACGGCGTGATCCATGGCGACCCGCACCTGGGCAATTACTCGATTCGGCCCGACGACACGGTCAACCTGCTCGACTTCGGCTGCGTCCGCGTCTTCCCGCCCAGCTTCGTCGAGGGTGTGATCGACCTGTACAAGGCCCTGCGCGACGGCGACGAGGCCCTGGCCGTTCATGCCTACGAAATCTGGGGCTTCGACGACCTGCGGCGCGAGGTGATCGACGTCCTCAACATCTGGGCGCGCTTCGTCTACGCCCCGCTGATGGAGGATTCAGTGCGCCCGATCCAAGAGGGCGGCGGCACCCGCTACGGTGCCGAGACGGCGGCCAAGGTTCACCGCGAATTATGCCGCATCGGCGGAGTCGCGCCGCCGCGCGAGTTCGTCCTGATGGACCGGGCCGCGATCGGCCTGGGTTCGGTCTTCCTGCATCTGCGCGCCGAGATCAACTGGTCGCGGTTGTTCCACGGCTTGATCGAAGGCTTCGACGCGGATGTCCTGGCGCAACGCCAGGCCGACGCGTTGGCGGTGACGGGGCTGCGCCCCGGCGATTGACACCAGGCCCTAGACGGCCGTCCCATCCACCGCGTAGCGGACAAAGGCCGCAGCCTCGATCGCCGGCCAGTCGACTTCCACGCCCAGGCCCGGTAGCTCGGACACGCCGACGCAGCCGTCCTCGCCCAGGACGATCGGGTTGAGCGTGCCGTGGTCGTGGCCGCCGACCGGCAGAGGGAATTCGAACCAGTGGGCGTTGGCCGTCGCCAGGAGGAAGTGGAGGTTCGCGGCCTGGGTTAGGCCAAAGCCCCAGCACTGCACCTCGACGTCGAGGCCGTGGGCGGCGGCGATCGCGGCCAGTCGCCGGCCGCCAGTGAAGCCGCCCGCGAAGGTCACATCGAACCGCGCCGCGGACCAACAGCCGGTCGCCGCGGCATGAGCGAAAAGCGCAGGCTCGAGGACCCAGTTGCCCGAGCAGATCACCGGCACGCTCACATGCGAGCGCAGAGCGCGATAGCCGTCGAGATCCCAGTCAGGCAACGGGGCCTCAAACCAAGCAAAACCGGCCTCGCTCAACGCGCGCCCGACATGCATGGCTTGGTCCCGGCTGTACCGCTGCTCGGCGTCCAGCATCATGAGCATGCTGTCCGCGCCCGGGGCCGCGCGCACGGCGCGCACCATGGCGAGGTCGCGTTCTGGCTCGCACCAAGTGTGGAACTTGATCGCATCGAAGCCGGCCGCACGCAACTTGGCAACGGACTCGGCATAGGCTTCCGGCGTCGCCATCAGCGGCGTACTGGCATAGGCCCGGACCCGCTCCTTGGCCGAGCCGAGAAAGCGATGCAGCGGCAAACCGGCCCGCCTTGCCGCGAGGTCCCAAAGCGCAATATCGATCACCGAGACCGCCTGGACAGGCTGCGGCAAGCTCATGGTCAGACGGCGAAGCCGCTCCCAAAGCCCCTCGCGGCCCTGCGGGTCCCGGCCGATCAGGGCCGGGACAATGGTGCGCAGAGTCTCCGCCGGCCCGGCGTCAAAGCAATAAGGCGTGAAGGACGCCGCGCCTCCGATGCCCTGGACGCCGTCGCGGGTGGTCAGGCGCAGAACGGTCGTGGTGGTGAACTGCTCGGGCTGGTCGTCGGCCCAACGGCCGCGGGCCGTGTCGGGCCCGACGGCAAAGACCTCGACCCGCTCGATAGGATCGAAGGATGCATGGCTCATGGTTGTGGCTATCCGCTCGGGGATCGGGCCGACCCCGATCCGAACAGCCCGGAATATACCGCTCCACACAGGTCGCGAACAAGCAAACTCATAAAACCCACACGTATTTTTTTGTCTATATTCCAATATGTTAGAAAAATACGAGAGCGTTGAGCTTGACCGAGTCCCGTGCCCCGCGGGTTATCCCGCGTGCCAATGTTCGCGCGCGACGAAACGATCGGCCGACTCGGCGTTCCAATGCAGTTCCAGGGCCTCGGCGAGGGTCACCATCGGCCCAAGGTCTCCGGCGACCAGGGCGTCCGCGCCGACCTCGTACACCCTTGCCCCCGAAGCGGCGCCCCATTCGACCAGGGCGTCCAGGCGGGCGCGATAGGCGGCGATGACCGTGCGCCAGAAAGCCGGATCCTCCGAATGCTGGCACATGAACGGCGTGCGCAGGCAGGAGGCCACGACCCCCGCCTCGTCGCGCCGGACGACAACCCAGCGCGCAGCCGGGAAGGCATCGCGCCAGATCGGCCAGAGCAGGGCCATCTTGGCATCCTTGAACAACCAGGGGCACTTGCCGTCGTACCCTTGCTTCTCCAACACCGCCAAGATCGGCGCGGTCAGACCGTCGACCTTCGGCAGCGCATCCAGCGCGGGCAGCTTGCCGATGCCCAGGGGGTCGCAGCCCAGGGCTTGGAGCAGGCGTTTGCAGACCCCCTCGCGCAGGGCCAGATTCTCGAAATAGCCCTTGGGATTGTGCGCATCGCCCGCCAGGGTTCGGCCGACCCAGGCACCCGAAAGCGCGAGCAGCCCTGCGACCATGGAGGTGCCGGAGCGCGCCATCCCCGTCACCAGGATCGGGCTGTTGCGATGGTCAGGAAGGAGAGTCATGCGATAGTATGCTCGGCGGCCGGCTCGAACGACGGCCCGGCGCCCCCCGGGCCGGAAAGGGGGATTCAATGATTGCGACCGAAACCCTAACCAGTCTCGCCCGTCGGCGCGAGCGATCGACGTGGCTCCGCAGGATTGCGATGGCCTGCGCGTTGGTCCTCTTGGCCGGTTGCTACGAGGTCGCCTCCGAATTCATCGGACCGGGCGAGGCCCAGTTCGTCCCCGGCCTCGCCGGAACCTTCGACGATGACGACGGCGGCACCACGGAGATCACCCTCCTGCCGGGCAACGAATACCACTACCGGGAGACCGAGCCCGACGGCAGCACCTCAAGCGGGACCTTCCGCGCCGTCTGGCTTCACGGCGACGTCTACCTTCTCCAGGCCCGCGACGACGACGGCGGCCTCTACGCCATGTACTACTGGTTCACCTACCAGAACGACTATGCGAGCTACGGCGGCATGGACGTCGAGGACACGGTCTATTCACTCGCCACCGCCTACAGCGTCACGATCGATCCCGAATTCATGTATTTGGAGGGCGATGCAAGCCAGGTCCGGGCCTTCCTCTTCGCCCATGGCCCGGAGCACCTGTTCCGGTATTAGCCCCACGTCGGTCTGCTATCCCCGCCCGCGGCTTTCACCCCTTGGCAAAATTCGGGTGAGGCGGCATTGTGGCGCGCGATTGAGTCCGGGGGTGCCTCAGGCAAGATCGACACGCAGCGAGAACCCAATGCGGTCCTCGCCGTGCGGTCGGTCCGACCTCCCAACATGACGAGTCAATGGAGACGAGTTCCGAGATGCAAATCGCAGTAGCGAAGGAACGTCGGGATGGCGAGCGCCGCGTCGCCGCGACCCCCGATTCGGTCAAGAAGCTGATCGCCCTGGGCGCCGAGGTGGCGGTCGAGAGCGGCGCGGGCGCCGGCGCGTCCTTCGCCGACGCAGCCTACGAGGCGGCGGGCGCGACCATCGCCAAAGACTACGCCACCGCCGTCGCCGGCGCCGATATCCTGCTCAAGGTGCGCGCGCCGCTGACCAACGCCGAGGCGCGCGGCAAGGACAAGATCGACGAGGTCTCGCCTCTACCCAAGGGTTGTCGCGTGATCGGCATGCTGGCTCCCCATGGCAACGTCAAGGCGCTCGACGCCTATGCCGCGCAAGGGATCACAGCGATGGCCTTGGAGCTGGTCCCGCGCATCACCCGCGCCCAGGCCATGGACGTGCTGTCCTCGCAATCCAATCTGGCCGGCTACAAGGCAGTCGTGATCGCCGCCGACCATTTCGACCGCGCCTTCCCGATGATGATGACCGCGGCCGGCACGATCCCGCCCGCGCGCGTCGTGATCGTCGGCGCCGGGGTCGCAGGCCTGCAGGCGATCGCCACGGCCCGTCGCCTGGGCGCCATCGTCTCCGCCTTCGACGTGCGCGCCGCCGCCAAGGAACAGGTGCAGAGCCTGGGCGCGAGCTTCGTCGAGGTCGAAGGCGCGGAGGATATGGAAACCGCCGGCGGCTACGCGAAGGAAGCCAGCGAGGACTACAAGAAACGCCAAGCGGCCGCCTTGTCGGAGCATCTGAAGAAGCAGGACATCGTCATCACCACGGCCCTGATCCCGGGACGGGCCGCGCCGCGCATCGTGACCGAGGACATGATCAAGGGAATGAAGCCGGGCTCGATCATCGTCGACATGGCCGTGGAAGCGGGCGGCAACTGCGCCTTGAGCAAGCCGGACGAGGTCGTCGAGGCCCATGGCGTGCGCATCGTCGGCCAGACCAACCTGCCCAGCCATCTATCGGTGGACGCCAGTCAGCTCTACGCTCGCAACTTGGTCGCCTATCTGACCCCGCTGATCGATCAGGAGAGCAAGACCCTGAAGCTCGACTGGGAAGACGAGATCGTGGCCGCCACGGTCCTGACCCACGAGGGCAAGATCGTTCATCCCGATTTCACATCGGCGGCGAAGGTGGAGAAACCCGTCGCCGAACCCACGGCGCCCACCCCCGATTCATCGGGGCCCGACGAATCAGGCCCCGACAAATCAGCGTCCAACGAACAAGGAGCCTGAGCGATGGATCCGGTCGAGTTCGCCGATTCCGCCTATAAGCTCTCGGGCGAGGCATCCCGCCTCGCCGAACGCCTGGCCGAACTGGCCCAGCGCGCGACCTATGCCGATGCCGGCTCGGCCGCGGCGGCGACCGCCGGCGGCGGCTCCGCCGATGTGTTCCTGATGGGCTTCACCGTCTTCGTGCTCGCTATCTTCGTCGGCTACTACGTCGTCTGGCACGTCACCCCGGCCCTGCATTCGCCGTTAATGAGCGTGACCAACGCGATCTCCAGCGTGATCGTGGTCGGCGCCCTGATCGCGGCCGGCCCGGCGGATTTCAATATCTCCCAGGTCTTCGGCTTCATCGCCGTGACCCTGGCCTCGATCAATATTTTCGGCGGCTTCATCGTGACGCAGCGCATGCTGCAGATGTTCCGCAAGAAGCAGCGCTAGGCGAGGCCCGGACCGATGAGTGCAACAGCCTCCACCTTCGCCTATCTGATCGCTTCGATCTGTTTCATCATGGCCCTGCGCGGCCTGTCCTCGCCCGAGACGGCGCGGCGCGGCAACATGCTCGGCATCGCCGGCATGGTCATCGCCGTGGTGACCACCCTGGCCTCTCCCGAGGTGGTCAGCTACACGACCATCATCGCCGGCATCGTCATCGGCGGCGCGATCGGCACGGTGATCGCCCGGCGGATCGAGATGACGGCCCTGCCCCAGCTCGTCGCCGCCTTCCACAGCCTGGTCGGCCTAGCCGCGGTCTTCGTCGCCGCGGCGGCCTTCCACACGCCCGAGGCCTATGGCATCGGCGTTTCCGGCGCGATCCACGCCTCGAGCCTGATCGAGATGAGCCTGGGCACCGCGATCGGCGCGATCACCTTCACTGGCTCGATCATCGCCTTCGGCAAGCTGCAGGGGCTGGTCAGCTCCAACCCCCTGTCCTTCCCGGGCCAGCACCTCCTGAACCTCGCCCTCGGCATCCTGCTGATCGTCCTGATCGCGCTCTTCGTGGGCGGCGAATCGGGCTTCCTGTTCTGGATGATCGTCCTGCTGTCCCTGATCCTGGGCATCCTGCTGATCGTGCCCATCGGCGGCGCGGACATGCCGGTCGTCATCTCCATGCTCAATTCCTATTCGGGCTGGGCGGCCTGCGGCATCGGCTTCACCCTGGGCAACAACCTGCTGATCGTGACGGGCGCGCTGGTCGGCTCCTCGGGCGCGATCCTCAGCTACATCATGTGCAAGGGCATGAACCGGTCCTTCTTCAACGTGATCCTGGGCGGGTTCGGCGGCGAGACCGCGACGCCGGGCATGGAAGACCTCGGCGACCGGACGGTGCGCCAGGGTGCTGCGGACGACGCGGCCTTCATCATGGAACAGGCGACCAAGGTCATCATCATCCCGGGTTACGGCATGGCGGTGGCGCAGGCACAGCATGCGCTGGCCGAGATGGCGCAGGTCCTGGAAGAGAAGGGCGTGGATGTGCGCTACGCGATCCACCCCGTGGCCGGCCGCATGCCGGGCCATATGAATGTGCTGCTCGCCGAGGCAAGCGTGCCGTATGACGTCGTGTTCGAGCTGGACGAGATCAACTCGGACTTCGCATCGACCGACGTCGCCTTCGTGATCGGCGCCAACGACATCACCAACCCGGCGGCCAAGACCGACAAGTCCAGCCCGATCTACGGGATGCCGGTGCTGAACGTTGAAGAGGCAGGCACGGTGCTGTTCATCAAGCGCTCGCTGGCATCAGGTTACGCCGGTGTCGACAACCCGCTCTTCTATGAAGACAACACGATGATGCTGTTCGCCGATGCCAAGAAAATGTGCGAGGACATCGTCAAGGCGCTGAAGGGCGGCGGCCACTAGGCACTGCCGCTTCGGGCATTACGCCCCGGCCTTTTCAGAAACGCAAAACGCACGACCCGATAAGGTCGTGCGTTTTCTTTTTCCTGAAATTCAGGAGGTGTTGTCGCGGGGCTAGAAGCCTTCGCGTTCCTTGCGCTTGCGTGCGAGCTTCCGAGCCCGACGAACCGCTTCCGCCTTTTCACGAGCGCGTTTTTCCGACGGCTTCTCATAGGAGCGCCGGAGCTTCATCTCGCGAAATACGCCTTCGCGCTGCATCTTCTTCTTCAGCGCTTTCAGCGCCTGGTCGACATTATTGTCTCTAACTACGACCTGGACGATAGGAATCACCCCCTTCCGCACATCTCGGCCCGAAA
>JABIRQ010000159.1 GCA_018699755.1 Rhodospirillaceae bacterium
AGCACCGGCACGAGATAGGCGCCGCCCTCGATCGCAATGGAAACGGCGATGACGTCGAGGGCGGCCAGAGCCGATTCGTCGAGGGCGATCTCGATCGCCGAATAGCGGCGGTGGGTGCGGATTGCCAGGGGTAAATCCTCGGCCGGAATGCGCCGGATCGTGCCGTCCCGCCCGGTCGCCTCGACGATCACGGACGCGCCCGCCACCAGATCGTAGGCGATGCCGGAGACCGGCACGGGACGTTCCTTCTGCATGCAGAGCGAGGTGAACTCGGCGCGGCAGATGCCATTTTCGCAGTCGAGCGGTTTGGCGGCGCCGGTCGAGACGATCTGCAGAATCTGGGGCGCTGCGGAGGCCGGCGCGGCGAGCAGCGCCAAGCCGACGACGGCGAGTAGAATGAGGATCGGGCGCATTGCGGCACCTCGGCAAGGGCGCGATCGAACCAGGGTTCCATGCATGGCGGACGCGGTCAACGCGCGATCAACATGGGGGCGACGCGCGGGCAAGGGGCAATCCGGTTGTCCCGGCCTCCGCCCCCGTGTATGAGGCAGGCCATGAGCGATCCTCAAGACGACGACGGCCTGCCCCCGCGCAAGGGTTTCCTGGGCGCGGTGAACCGGCGCGAGTTGGCCTTCGTCCACTGGCTGATCCCGCCCATCGAGACGGAGGAGCAGGCGGCGAGCGCGTTGGGCTATGCTCGGCGGGCCGGGCTGATCGCCGGGTTGGTCGCGATCTCCCCCATCTTCTTGCCCGAGGGTCTGGAAACCATGACCGGCGGGCCGGTCTTCGTGCTCAACGACCAAGCCCTGACGAACCCGATCGTGCTGCTGCAGGCCGCGCTCTACGGCTATATCTATTTCGCCGGCTACAGGAAGCTCGAAGTCGTCGCCGGCGCCCTTGCGCTCTTCGCCGCGTCCTATCTGGTCTGGCCGATGCTCGCCGCGAGCCAGAGCTGGCTCGCCCTGGCGGTCGGGCTCTACATCGTGCGCTGCTTCGCCATCGGCCTGCGCAGCCTGCGCTTCTTTCGCAGGCTCGACACGGAGCCCCACGGACCGCCGGAAAAACCGCCGACGTTCCGGCGGCGCTGACGGGGCCTGCCCGTCGGCCGTTTCCCGCGCGCTTGCATTGGCATCCCCTTCGGCCCATGTCAGTGACAAGCGGAATCGAATAACGCGCGCTGGCTGTATCCATGACCAAGACATCCCTTGCACCCGTGCATGTCGTCGGCGGCGGGCTGGCCGGTTCGGAAGCGGCCTGGCAACTGGCCCGCGCCGGCGTGCCGGTCGTGCTGCACGAGATGCGGCCGGTGCGCGGCACCGAGGCGCACCGGACCGACGGCCTCGCCGAACTCGTCTGCTCCAACTCCCTTCGCTCCGACGACGCCGAAGGCAATGCCGTGGGTGTGCTGCACGAGGAACTGCGGCGCTGCGACTCGCTGATCCTGCGCGCGGCCGACGGCAACCGGGTGCCCGCCGGCAGCGCCCTCGCCGTCGATCGGGACGGCTTTTCCGCCGCCGTGCAGGGCGCGCTCGAAACCGAGGGGCGAATCGAGATCCGGCGTGAGGAAATCGACGGACTGCCGCCCGAGGATTGGGATTCGGTCGTCGTCGCCACCGGCCCATTGACCGCTCCGGGCCTGGCCGAAGCGATACGCGGGCTGACCGGCGCCGCGTCCCTCGCCTTCTTCGACGCCATCGCACCCATCGTTCATGCCGATTCGATCGATTTCGACAAGGCCTGGAAGCAGTCGCGCTACGACAAGGGCGACGGCGCGGACTACGTGAACTGCCCCTTGGACCAAGCGGGCTACGAGGCCTTCATCGACGCCCTCCTGGCGGGCGAGAAGACCGAGTTCAAGGACTGGGAAAAGGACACGCCCTATTTCGAGGGTTGCCTGCCGATCGAAGTGATGGCCGAGCGCGGGCGCGACACCCTGCGCTTCGGACCGATGAAGCCGGTCGGCCTGACCGATCCGCGCACGGGCGGCCGGGCCCATGCCGTGGTCCAGTTGCGCCAGGACAACGCGCTGGGCACCCTGTTCAACATCGTCGGCTTTCAGACCAAGCTGAAACACGGCGAACAGGCCAGCACCTTCCGGATGATCCCGGGGTTGGAAAAGGCCGAATTCGCACGCCTGGGAGGCATCCATCGCAACACCTTCATCGACAGCCCGCGCCTGCTCGACGAAACCCTGCGCCTGCGTGCGCGGCCGGGTCTGCGCTTCGCCGGCCAGATCACCGGGGTCGAGGGCTATGTCGAAAGCGCGGCGATAGGCCTGCTCGCCGGGCGCTTCGCCGCAGCCGAACGGCTGGGGCACGCTCCGGATGCGCCGCCGGAGACGACGGCCCTGGGCGCCCTGCTCAAGCACATCACCGGCGGGCATCTGGCCGACGAAAGCGGCAAGGGCTTTCAGCCCATGAACGTAAATTTCGGCCTGTTCCCGCCGCTCGAAGTGCGCAAACGCGGGCGCGAACGCAAGCAGGCCATGGCGCAGCGCGCCCTCGCCGATCTCGACGCCTGGCTGGAAAACCCGCGCGCCGCGGCGGAGTGACGGCCATGCGGCTCCCGATTCTCATCCTTATTGCATGGATTGCGCTCGGTCCGGCGTCGGCCTCGGCGGAGCTCAGCCCGCTCGAACGGGAGACCTTGCGCCAGGACGCCGAACTTGCCGGTCAGGCCAAGTTCTGCGGCATGGCCTGGCGTCCGCTCTATCGCGCCGTACTGGGAACCTGGCGCGAGAGCGGCCGGTCCGAGACGGATCTGCGGGAGATCGACCGCATCTTTCAGCAAATCATGAAGTCCCAGGCCGAAATCCTCGGGCCGGATTTCTGCACCATGGGCCAGATACAGATCGACTACAGCATGGAGCGGGCGCTGCGCTTCTACGGCGCCGATCCGGCCGCATTCGGAAACTAGAATTCAATACCGGCCCGTCGCCCAGCCCCAGAGCAGGGCAAGTTGTCGGCCGCCATCGGGCCGCGCCATGGCCGGGTCGAAGGGGTCATGCCCGCAGCGGGCCAAGCGGCGGAGGTGGCGATCGGCCAAGCGCGCGGTCAACAGGATGGGCAGAGCCGTCCGAGGCACTTCGCGCCTCAAATCTCGAGCCTCGGCCAGCAGGGCCCGTGCGCGATCCGCAACCCGCGCGACAACCGCGGCCAAGGCCGGCGGGCGGCGCCCCTCGAACAGATCGGTCAAGGAGAGTCCTTCGGCGGCGACCAGATCGGCGGGCAAAACGCTGCGCCGGATGCGGGCGTTGTGCGGCACCGCGCGCAGATGGCCGGTCAGGGCCCAGGCCACCCCGACCTGCTCGGCCGCCTGTAATGCGGGGCCGGCGCCGACGTCGAGTATGGCGAGAGCCAAGGCGTTGAGCAGGCCCGCACTGTCCCGGGCATAGGCTTCGAAGGCCGCGAGGTCGGGCGGCGGCGCCGCATCCAGATCGAAGGCCCTCGTGTCGATCAGGCGCAGGACATCGTCCGTCGGCAGATGGTCAATGGCGACCGCGGCGGCCAGGCCCTCGCTCACGCCGTGCCCGGCCCGCCCGGTTCCGCCCGCGGCGATATCCGCCACCGTGTCGCGCCACCATTGAAGGCGCATTTCGCCCAACAACGGTTCCGACACGCTGTCGCGAATGCGCGCCAGTTCCAGATTGAATGCGTAGAGAGCGAAAAGGCCTTCGCGCCGGTCGGGCGGAGCGAACATCGCCGCGAGAAAGCGCTCCGGGTCGCCCGCGCGGACCTCGAGGGCGCAGTGGGAAAAGTTCGGCTGGGCCATACGAAGACGATCCGGCTTGTCAGGCGGCGGTGCGCGCCTTACCTCATGAAACGGCGGTACCAGACAACCAGGGAGCGAGAAGCGGCCGTCCGAGCAAGCCGCGCCTCTTGGCCCCAGTCCGTCATTGTGGCATTATAATGCCGGTATACTATATCTTGTGTCCGTGAGGGACACCCTGACACGAAGGAAGAGGGTGGGGAAAATAGGGTCATGGCTAATATCCTGAACAATCTGCAATCGACCGTGATCGCGGGCATCGTCCTGCTGATCGCGATCATCGTCGTGGTCGGCCTCGCCGGCCATATGCCGAGCTTCGACCATAACTGGTTCGCCTTCCTGTTCCGCTATCTTCACGTCTTGAGCGGCGTGATGTGGATCGGCCTGCTCTGGTATTTCAACTTCGTCCAGATTCCCAACATGGGCAAGATTCCGGACGAACAGAAGCCGGCCATCGGCAAGGTCATCGCGCCGGCCGCCCTGTTCTGGTTCCGCTGGGGCGCCATGGCGACCATCGTCACCGGCCTGATCCTCGCATGGATGAGCGGCTATCTCGTCCACGCGATTGCCCTCGGCTTCACCGATGCGGGGGTCAGCACGCCCATCGGCATCGGCATGTGGCTGGGCACGATCATGTGGTTCAACGTGTGGTTCATCATCTGGCCGGCCCAGAAGAAAGCCCTGGGCATGGTCGAGGTGGATGCCGACACCAAGGCCAAGGCCGCCAACATGGCCAAGATGTTCTCTCGCACCAACACCCTGCTCTCGATCCCACTGCTCTATTGCATGGTCGCGGCGCAGAACGGCGGCTTCATGTAAGCCGTTCGGTATTCGGTTGGGGAAACGGGGCCTTCGGGCCCCGTTTTCTTTTTCGGATTCATTTTCGGACCCGGAGGAGGAAAGACAGGAATGGAACAAAGATTGAGCATCGTCACCCTGGGCGTTCGCGACATCGCCGCCTCGCTGACCTTCTACGAAGGCCTTGGCTGGCGCGCGGCGCCACCGAGCAACGACCAGGTCACGTTCTTCGAGATGGGCGGCATGATCCTCGGCCTCTACGGCCGCGACGCGCTCGCCGCCGATGCCGGTGTCTCCGCTGACGGAACTGGATTTCGCGGCGTGGCCCTGGCCTATAACGCGCGCGACAAAGCCGGGGTCGATGCGGCCCTGGAAACAGCCCGAAACGCCGGCGCCACTATCGTCAAACCGGCCGAAGAAGTCTTCTGGGGCGGCTATTCGGGCTACTTCGCCGATCCGGACGGCCATTTGTGGGAGGTCGCCTGGAACCCCGGCTTCCCCATCGACGAAGCCGGCAACATCGCCCTGCCCGACTAGAAAAAGGGGATTGTCTCCTTTTTCAGTCGCGCGGGATCAATTCGATGTGGGATTCGGCCGGGTTATTCGGTTACCTTCAGCGATATCTCGTAGTCGATCTGCACGTCGTCGCCGACTTTCGCGGCGCGCTGCCCGGACATCGTTCCGCTGCCGCGCGCATTCGCATAGCGGCCGGTCCCGGCGACCACCATGAGCGGCCCTTCGAAACGGCTGTTCAAGCCGTTTTCGTCGGCGACGGTGAGGCCGCTGCCGTAGGTCGTCAGCGAGCCGTCCGTTAAAGTCAACGTCATATAGACCTGCCAGGGCCCCGTCCCGTTCGCGTAGTCGTAGAGCACCAGCACCTTCGCCTGGGCGTTCCGGCCCTCGATCTCCGCCGGGCCGGAGATGTCCATCACGCCGACTTTTCGTTTGGCCGCCGGGTCCGCGTCGGCCGTCGCGACATGGTTCAAGGTCAGGCGCATTGTCCAGTCCATCTGTCCGGCGCGCGCCGGCAACGCAAAAAATACGACCAGCGCCGTCAAGGTAACGACCGTGAGTTTCTTCATGGCTGGATCTCTCCTGTTTCCGTGGCGATGATACGCACATCGGCGCGCCCGGTCGCCATGCAATTCGGACCCAAAAAGCAGAGGCGAACGCTGCCTGTTCCGCCGGCAGTGCAGTTACAATAAAGGGGGCAGCGCGATCAGGGCGGCGGCGACGCGGCGGTCCTCGGCCATCAGGACGTTGTAGGTGCGGCAGGCCGCGCCGGTGTCCATCGGCTCGACGACGATGCCCGCGTCCTTGAGGGCCACGCGCAGGCTCGAAGGCACCGGTGCCATCCGCGCGCCGCAGCCGAGCAGGATCAGTTCGACCCGAGGTTCGGCCTCGAAGACCGGGCCGAGCGTATCCGCGGTGACGGCGGCGATATCCGCCACCGGCCAGGGAAGCACCCGGTCGGGGAACAGCAGGATGGAGCTTTCGTAAATTTCGCCGGCGATGCGAAACCGGCCGGGCCCGTAACCTTGAACAAGCTGGCGGTCCGGCGGGACGGCCGGCCCGATATCGGCGGCTGTCCGATCGCGGGGTCCGATCACGGGACGATCAGAAGGCAGATCACGGCGTGGCGGCGTCCTGATCCTGGTCCATCGGGGCCGCGTTCTTGCCCTCTTCGTCCCCACCGAAAATGCCACCCCGGACGCGCAGGTAGATCAGGGTCGGCGCGGCGACGAAGATCGAGGAATAGGTCCCGACCAGCACGCCCCAGATCATGGCGAAGCTGAAATCGCGGATGATCTGCCCGCCGAAGACATAGAGCGCGACCAGCGCCAGCAGGGTCGTCACGCTGGTCACGACGGTGCGCGACAGAGTCTCGTTGACGCTGCGGTTGAGCAGCTCGGGCAGATCCATCTTCTTGTATTTGCGCATGTTCTCGCGCACCCGGTCGAACACAACGACGGTATCGTTGATCGAATAGCCCGCGATGGTCAGCACCGCCGCCACGGTGGCCAGGGTGAATTCCATGCCCAGGACGGAGAAGACGCCGATGGTCGCGATCACGTCAT
>JABIRQ010000091.1 GCA_018699755.1 Rhodospirillaceae bacterium
AGGGCGGCGAAGTCTCGGCCAAGATCAACGGTCCCGTCGCATCCGTGACCGCCCAGGTCGGCGACCGCCTCAAAGAAGGCGACGTGATCGCCCAGATCGACACCAGAACGCTCGAAGCCCAAAACGACCTGCGCAAGGCCCAGGTCGACGAACAGACCTCGCGCATCCGGGTCGCCCAGGCCGAGCTCAAGAAAGCCCAGCTCGAGATGGAGCGACTCGACGAGCTGCGCGCGAACAAATCGGCCGCCTTCCAGAAGGCGCGTTTCGACGACATCAGCCAGCAGGTCGAGCGCACCCTGGGCGATCTGGGCGTCGCGCGCGCCGCCCTGAAGCAGGCGCGCGCCAACCTGGCCAGCGCGGAGATCGAGCTGGATCACGCGACCATCCGCGCGCCCTATCCGGGGGTGGTGACCGTCCGCCATATCTCGCCGGGGGTCTATGTCAGCGTCGGCGCCCCGATCGTGACCCTGGTCGACGATCTGGACCTCGAGATCGAAGCCGACGTGCCGGCGACGAATCTCGCCAGCCTGGAGCCGGGAGACGCGGTCGAACTCGTGCTGGGCGAAGGCCGCACGGCCACGGCCCGGGTGCGCGCCATCGTCCCCGAGGAAAATCCGCTGACCCGAACCCGGCCCGTCCGCCTGACCCCGCCGCGCGAAATCGATGTCCCGACCGCCGCGAATCAAAGCGTCACCATCGCCCTGCCCGTCGGCGAGGGCCACGAGGGCCTGACCGTGCACAAGGACGCGGTGACCCGGCGCGGCGAAGGCTATTTCGTCTATGTCGTCGTCAAGGGCGCGGCAGAGTCGCGCCCGATAACGATCGGCGAAGCCTATGGCAGTCGCTTCGAGGTCAAAAGCGGACTGGCGGAAGGCGATCTCGTCGTGATCCGCGGCAACGAACGCCTGCGGCCCGGCCAGCCGGTCACCCATGACGGCGCGTCCTGACCGGGCCGCCCGATGGATATCATTCGCCTCGCCATAGAGCGCCCGATCGCGGTCCTGTCCGCCGTCATCATGATCGTGGTTTTCGGCATCGCCGCGCTTGCCGAGATCCCGATCCAGCTCGCGCCCGACGTCAACAAGCCGATCATCACGGTCACCACGAACTGGCACGGCGCCGCGCCGGCCGAGGTCGAGCGCGAGATCGTCAACCGCCAGGAAGACGCCCTGAAAGGGTTGGAAGGGCTGGAGAAGATCGAGAGCCGGTCCCAGGACGGGCGCGGCGAGCTGACCCTCGAATTCTACAACCAGACGAACATGGACCGGGCCCTGCTGCTGGTCTCGAACCGGCTCGACCAGGTCCAGGGCATGCCCGACGAAGCGGACGAACCGACCATCGACACCTCGTCCAACACGGACCGCCCGATCGCCTGGTTCATCCTCAAGCGGCTGCCCGGCAACGAGCGGCCGATCCACACCTTCTACGACTTCGCCGAAGACGTCATCAAGGAGCAGCTGGAGCGCGTGCCCGGCGTCGCCGGGGGCAATGTCTACGGCGGCAGCGAACGGGAGATGCAGGGCACCATCGACCCTGAGCGCCTGGCCGCTTACGGGCTGCAGGTGACCGATCTGGTGACCCGGCTGCGCGCGGCGAACGCCTCGATCTCCGCCGGCGACATTTCCGAGGGCAAGCGGCGCTATGTCGTCCGCACGGAGGGCGAGTTCCAACGCCCGGCCGATGTCGCCGCCGTCGTCCTGCGCACCGGCCGGGACGTCCGCACAGGGCGGATCGGGCGCGTGACCGTCGGCGACGTCGCCGGGGTCGATTTCGGCTACAAGGAACCCGTCGCCTATCTGCGCAACAAGGGCGAAGCGGCCCTGGCGATCAACGTGGTGCGCGAGACCGGGGCCAACGTGATCGAGACGATGGCCGGCATCAAGGCGGCGCTGGACGAGTTGCGCGCCGGGCCGATCCCAAATGCCGGCCTGACCCTGACTCAGGTCTACGACGAGACCGTCTACATCAATTCCTCGATCGCGCTGGTGCAGCAGAACATCTATGTCGGCGGCACCCTGGCGGCGCTCGTCCTGCTGCTCTTCCTGCGCTCGCTGCGGCCGACCCTGGTGGTCACGCTCGCCATCCCGGTCTCGATCGTCGGTTCCTTCGTCGCCATGGCGGCGCTCGGCCGATCGATCAACGTCATCTCCCTCGCCGGCATGGC
>JABIRQ010000011.1 GCA_018699755.1 Rhodospirillaceae bacterium
ACGGCATTGGCCGGGGCCACGCGCTCCTGGGAATCCTCGATCTTGGTCTGCTGGACCTCAACGGTGTCAAGACGCTGCTGAAGGGCTTCGATCTGCGCCTTCAGGTCGTCCACTTCGCCCGCGACGGCCGGGGTGGCGAGCAGCGCAACGGCCGCTCCCGATCCCAGCAACACGGACTTGAGCTGCTTTTCGTTCACCAACGGAACCTCCTCTCCAAACCACCGGGCCCTCAGGCTCGGGGTTCATGTTCGAGTTAGGTTCGTTGCTTGAAATATTGGAAGCTGGACGCTCGATCACACTCGGGTCATGACCTTTCTGCGACAGACTGCCCGCGGCCAGCAAGCGATATCGAAGGGCGAAAGAAAGTTTGCCACAACCTGTTGCAACGAAGTCACATCCGCGGCGAGCGTTGTCGGTCTCTCGCGCCGCGTTCTAAAATTTCGAGGGAATTCGGATGGGAATGGGTGGGAGGCCGGCCCCTTTCGGAGAACGGCCTCCCTGCATTTCGCCCCATGTTCC
Organism: Rhodospirillaceae bacterium; assembly: GCA_018699755.1. Classification (GTDB taxonomy): domain Bacteria; phylum Pseudomonadota; class Alphaproteobacteria; order CADEGL01; family CADEGL01; genus JABIRQ01. The sequence continues at coordinate 520 of JABIRQ010000011.1, forward strand.
AAGCAACGACCACTGTTGACCCGAGCGATCGGAGAGGCATCCGAGGTCGAAACGCGCGCTGGCCCGACAAGCGAAGCCAGCAGCCGTCACTCTGCGCTCGTCGCGCCCGGGTGCATGAATCATCTAGCTTCAAATCGCTGTGATGGTCCGGTGATGTCTCGGAGCGCCGCCGCTCGGCCAGCGCCAATGCGCCTTCGGGCGAGTGCGGTCGCAACGTGGCCGAAGCCCAGGCGAGGGTTGGTCAGGTCCCGGCGCGAAGGCGAGGGGTGTGACAATATCGGTTCGGTTTTCGTGTTCACGACGGCGCGAACGCACTCGGCCGGAACGTCCGCAGGCTGGGACGCGAAGAAGCCTATCCCGCCGATCTCGTCGCTATCGGCGGGGAACGGAGCCGACCGCATGGGTGCCCGTCAGGTGTCGACAGGTGTCGACCGGGCCGAGGGCGTTGCTCTTTTCGAGCTACGCCCGCTCCCGGCTTTTGTGGAAGCGAAGATCCGGCGAATCCTTGACGGTGCGGTCCAGTTCCCACTGGTTGCGCGCGAGAAAGACCGGCGCTTCGTCGCGGTCCATCGCCACATTGGCGCGGAACTTCTCGACGAAACGCTTCAAGAGGGCCTTGTCGTCGCTAGCGACCCATCGCGCGAAGGTAAAGGGCGCGGCCTCGAAGCCGACCGCGACCTTGTATTCCGTTGCGATCCGCGAGGCGAGCACGTCGAGTTGGAGCTGGCCGACGACGCCGACGATCCATTGGGCGCCGAGCATGGGCTTGAACACCTGGGTCACGCCTTCCTCGGCCAGATCCTCGAGGGCCTGGCGGAGCTGCTTCGCGCGCATCGGGTCGTCGAGCCGAACCCGGCGAAGGATTTCCGGCGCAAAGTTGGGGATGCCCGTGAAGCGGATGCTTTCCCCCTCGGTCAAGGTGTCTCCGACCCGCAATGTCCCGTGGTTCGGTATGCCGATGATATCGCCCGGGACGGCGTGATCGGCGAGTTCTCGATCCTGGGCGAAGAAGAAGATCGGGTTTTGGACCGAGAGGGTTTTCCCGGTCCGGGCCTGCTGCAGCTTCATGCCGCGCTTGAACTGGCCCGAGCAGAGGCGGAAGAACGCCACCCGGTCGCGATGGTTCGGGTCCATATTGGCCTGCATCTTGAACACGAAACCGGTGACGTTCGGCTCATCCGGCCCGATATTCCGCGGCTCAGCCGGCTGGACCCGCGGCGGCGGGGCGATCGACCCCAGGGCCTCAAGGAGTTGCTCGACGGCGTAGTCCTTGAGGGCGCTGCCGAAGAAGACCGGAGTCAGGTTGCCGATCCGGTAGGCTTCAACATCGAAATCCGGATAGGCCTCGGCGGCCAGCATCGCATTCTCGCGAAACGGCCCGAGGACATGGGCCGGGACGAGACCATCGAGTTTCGCATCGTCCGGGGCGGAGCAGGAGACCGCCGTTTGGTAAGCGCCGCCGCGCCCGTCATTCGAGGTCAGAAAGCGGTTGTCGCGCAGGTCGAAGCAGCCGTGGAAATCCGAACCCATGCCGACAGGCCAGGTCATCGGGCAGACATCGAGCGCCAGGGTGCTTTCGATCTCGTCCAGAAGTTCGAACGAATCCCGCCCCTCGCGGTCGATCTTATTGACGAAGGTGATGATCGGGATATCGCGCAGCCGGCAGACCTCGAAAAGCTTGCGCGTCTGGCTCTCGATGCCCTTGGCGGCGTCGATGACCATGACCACGGAATCGACCGCCGTCAGCGTCCGGTAAGTGTCCTCGCTGAAATCCTCATGGCCCGGCGTGTCGAGCAGGTTGTAGGTGATATCTCCGTGCTCGAAGGTCATCACCGAACTGGATATCGAGATGCCGCGCTTCCGCTCGATCTCCATCCAGTCCGACTGGGTGCGCCGCCGTTCGGCCCGGGCCTTGACGTGGCCGGCCATGCGGATGGCGCTGCCGAACAGCAGCAGCTTTTCGGTCAGGGTCGTCTTTCCGGCGTCCGGATGGGAAATGATGGCGAAGGTGCGTCGGTGCACCCACCCTTGTGTCGTCACGTTATCGGCCTGCGCAGGGATTGGGGTGGATGGGTCGGCGGCGGGGGGCGCGGGTTCGGGCGAGTGCCGGCGAAGATCGCTTGCGCGCTGCGAATGAAATGGCATCGTGGCGCGGTGAAGTCGATCACATGCGGGAAGTATGCAATTCCAACGGCCCGTGCAAGGGCATGAGGACGAGCGGAGCTTTCTCTACTCCGCCGCCTTGGCGATCTCAGGGATCGCCGGGCGCGATTCCAGGACCCCGCGGATGATCGCTTCCTTTGCCTTCCGGTCTTGACCGTCGATCATGTAACGCGGCGGGCGGACACGCTCGGAGCCCATGCCGGCCAATTCCATGCACAACTTGATGCACTGGACGAATTTGAGGTCATGGTCGAAGGCGAAGATCGGCTGGATCCAACGGTAGATGGCCTTGGCCTCCTCCCATCGCCCGGCGCGGGCCAGGTCGAAGAGGGCGACGATCTCGCGCGGGAAGGCGTTGACGAAGCCGCAGACATAGGCGGTGGCGCCCTGGACCACGCCCTCCAGCAGGAAATCGTCGATGCCGACGAACATGATGTAGCGGTCGCCCAGCAGGCGGATGGTTTCCGGCAGGCGGGTGATGTCGGCCGCGCTTTCCTTGATGGCCACGAATTTCTCGTCCTCGGCCAGGATCGCGTAGTGCTCGGGCAGCAGGTCGACGCCGTAGGCCGGCGGGTTGTTGTAGATCATGATCGGCAGATCGGTGGCCGCAGCGACTCCACGATAATGGCGGATCGCCTCGGCCGAATCGGCCTTGTAGACCAGGGCGGGCAGGACCATCAGGCCGTCGGCGCCGATCTCGGCGACGTCGCGGGCGTAGCCGGAGGCGAGGTCCGTGGTCAGTTCCGCCACCCCGGCGACCATAGGCACTCGCCCGGCGCAGACTTGGACCGCCGTCTTGACGACGAGACGCTTTTCCTCGGGCGTGAGTGCGTAGTTCTCGCCCACGCTGCCGTTCACGGAAATGCCCGCGCAGCCGGCGCCGATCAGCATGTCGATCTGCTTTTCCAGGGCCGGAATATCGATCGACAAGTCTTCGCGGAACGGCGTGATCACGGCCGGAAAAATTCGGGTCCAGCTCACCTGCATGACGCATTCTCCCCCTTGCGCGCGGCCCCGGTGGCGGGCCGCGGTTGCCATCATCCTAGCACGGCTACCATACTCCGGGCGCCGTAAGTTGGCCGTAAGTTGGGTGTCGCAAAGGGGGGGGAAGGCGATGGCCGAGATGCGCTTGGACAGACTGCTGCGGCCGCGATCGATCGCCGTGATCGGCGCCTCGACCCGCGAGATGTCCTTCGGGTTCCGCGCCCTCAACAACCTCAAGACCTACGGTTATGAGGGGCCGATCTATCCGGTCAATCCGCGCTACGACGAGATTCTGGGATTCAAATGCTACCCGTCCCTGGACGCCGTGCCGGGTCCGGTCGATGCCGCCTTTGTCGCCCTGGCGGCCGAACGCGCGCCCGATGCGCTGGAGGAGTGCGGCCGGCACGGGGTCGGCGGAGCGGTCGTGGTGGCCAGCGGCTTCGCCGACGCCGGTGGCGAAGGCATCGAGTTGCAGCGCCGCATCGTCGAGATAGCGAAGCGGCACGACATGGCGCTGAACGGTCCCAACAATCTGGGCGCCATCAACCTGTTCGACCGGGCGACTCTCTGGCCCTCGACCCTGCTGCCGGGGATCGAAGCCGGGCCGGTCGCCCTGGTGACGCAGAGCGGCTCGGTCGGCATCGCCACTTCCCAGGACGAGCGCAAGCTGGGCCTCGGCTATACCATCACGGCGGGGAACGAGGCCGCGCTCACCGTGGCCGATTACATCGACTTCCTGGCGAGGGACGAGCGGATCAAGGTGATCATGCTGTTCCTCGAATCGATCCGCCGGCCGGCGGCCTTCGCCGCGGCCGTGCGCAAGGCGCGGGCGTCGGGACAGGCGGTCGTGGCGCTGAAGGTCGGGGTGAGCGAAAGCGGCGCGCGGGCGGTCCAGGCCCATACCGGCGCGCTGGCGGGAGAGGACGCGGTCTATGACGCCTTCCTGCGCGCCCATGGCGTCGTGCGGGTCCACGGGCTGGACGAGATGCAGGAGACGGCGGCACTGCTTTCGGCTTATGCCGAGCGGCCCGGCAATTCGGACACGGTGCCCGTCACCCTGTCGGGCGGACAGGCCGCGCTCTTCGCCGATCTGGCGGCCCGGGCCGGTGTGTCGGGGCGCGAGCTTTCGCAGGCGACGGTCGCCAAGCTGCGCCAGGTGCTGCCGGCCTATGCCAATCCGCGCAACCCGCTCGACGCCTTCGGGGCCGGCTGGAACCCGGAGATATTCGATACCATCATCGATATCCTGACCGACGACCCGGAGGTCGGCATCGTCGCCTTTTCGATGGACGCGCCGGGCTCGGGCGGCGCGGATTCGAGCTGGGTCAGCCTGATGGCCGACATGGTCGGCAAGCGCCTGCCCCGACCGGACAAGCGTTACGTTTTCGTCAACAATCTCTCGGTCGGCGGCTTGAACCCCCATGTGCGGGAAAAGCTGGACGGATACGGGGTGCCGTATCTGCTGGGCATGACGGCGGCGGCCGCCGCCATGGGCAATTGGCTGGGCATGCCCGATCCGTTGCCCGATGTGCCGCTCGCCGAAGAGGCGGTGGCGGCGCGCTGGCGCGGCGCGGCGGCGAAGGCGGGCACCGATCCCGAGCGGTTTGCCCTGCTGCGCGAGGCCGGCGTGCCGATGGCCGATTGCCAG
>JABIRQ010000010.1 GCA_018699755.1 Rhodospirillaceae bacterium
ACTCGACCCTATGTGCCGATTCGGGGCCTTGCGCCTCCGGGCGGGCGCGGCGATCATGCGCGCCCGTCGGTCCACTCTAGCGGGCCGCAGCGCCCGGGATAAGGACGGTTCATGCGCCATTTCGCCATTCTTGCGATCCTCCTCCTCGCTTCCGTCGGCTCGGCTCGGGCCTTCGACGACAATCACCTGGCCAAGGTCAAGAACGGCCAGGGTTGCGACCGCTGCGACCTGACCAATGCCGGGCTTGCCGGCGTCGCGCTGAAGGGCGGCAATTTCGAGTGGTCGGACTTCAGCAAAGCCGACATGAACGGCACGGACCTTTCCGGTGCGAACCTGGAGCGCGCGACTCTCTACAAGACCAACCTCGCCGGCGCCGGCCTTTCGGACGCCAACCTCGTCGAGACCTACCTGCGCAAGGCGGACCTTAGCAACGCCAAGATGTCTGGCGCGCAGCTGCGTCTCGCCATCCTGCGCAAGGCCGACCTGCGGGGCGCCGATCTGCGGAACGCGGACCTGAGCGCGGCGACCCTGACCCAGGCGGACTTGACCGGCGCCGATCTGCGCGGCGCGAACCTGACCGATACCATCACGACGAGCGCGCTGTTCTGCGGCGCCGATCTTTCGGATACCCGCCTCGGCCAAACCCAGGTCGATGTCGCCCAGGGCGACGGCGGGACCAAGCTTCCGTCCGGCCTCGCCCGGCCCGGACATTGGACCGGATGTTGAAGGATATCGGATGTTGAGCGCGCGACAATGGCGTCAGGGCGGGTTGTTCGCCGCCGTTTTCCTCGCTGTCGCCTGCTCGGAGCCCTTCGAGGCCTACGAGCCTCCGGACGCCTCCAATGCCGAGCTCTGCACCTTCGGGCTCGAAGCAACCAGCAATTTCAATCTGACTCATATCAAATACACGGGCGCGACCCTGGTCGGCGACATCAACCGACAGGACTATTTCGACAAGGGCATCGACACGATCGCCGCGGCCATTGCCGTGCCCAGGAACGACAGCTACCGGGCAGAAATCCGGCAGGATTGCTACGATCCGAACAAGAAGGTCTATTTTCCCTGCCGCGTGAAAGCCGACGTGAAGCTCAAGGACATCCGCGGCATGGCCCGTGCCTCCGGCCTGCTCGATGCTCAGCGCACCGCCGTCTACAATTGCCAGCAGCTCACCATCCGGCGTTCGGCCGAAGCCCTGAAGCGCCGCCTCACCGAATCGGACGACCTCCTGTGCCGCGTCAAGGAGAGCGGCTGGTGCGACATCCCCCCGCCGGCCGGCGCGCCGGCAGGGGCAGTGGTGGTCGAGGAATAACGCACCGGCGACGGCACGGATGAACAACAAGATCCACAATCCGCCCGGCGTGCCGCCGCCCTTCGGCTCCTACAGCCACGGCGTCGAGATCGAGCCCGGCAAGCGCGTGCTATGCATTTCAGGCCAGCTCGGCGTCCACGAGGACGGCAGCGTGCCGGAGGATTTCGCGGACCAGGCCGAGCTTGCCTTCCGCAACATGCTGACCGTGCTGGAAAGCGGCGGCATGACGCCCGAGGACATCGTGCGCCTGGGAGTCTTCCTGGTCGACGGGGTCGATCTGGAGCTGTACCGGGGCGTCCGCCACCGCATGATCGCGGCCTCGGTGGTGCCCTGCTCCACCCTGATCTACGTGCCCCGCCTGGCCTTCCCCGAATGGCTGATCGAGATCGAGGTCTGGGCCGCCAAGCCCGCCTGATTTGCCGCCCGGCCCTAGCCAGAATTCGACGCGCGTGTCACCCTCCCCGCACCATCTTTCAGGGAGGCCACGCGCCATGATGAAAAGCTACAACACCAAGACCCTCGCCAAGCCCGGCGGCGCCTATTCTCATGTCTACGAAGTGCCCGCGGGGCACAAGATGATCGTCCTGGCCGGTCAGGTCGGCATGCTGCCGAACGGCAAACTGGCCCAGGGCTTCAAGGCACAGTGCGAGCAGACCTACAAGAACATCCTCGGCCATCTCAAGACGGCCGGCGCGACCAAAAAGGACATCTTCAAGTTCACGGTCTATCTGACCCGCGCGACCGACATCCCGGCCTATCGCGATGCGCGCAAGAAGATCATCGGCGACGACGTGCTGCCGACCTCGACCCTCCTGGTCATCAATGCCCTCGCCGATCCCGACATGCTGGTCGAGGTCGAAGCCTACGCCGCCGTGCCCGACAAGGGGAAATAGACCGGCGAGCGCTCCGGCCCCTCTCGGGTGGCGTCGATCCAGATACGCCCATCCGTCATTCCCGCGAAAGCGGGAATTCAGTTGTTTTTCACCAGTTTCCAAGGGGCGCTGGACACCCACTTTCGTGGGGGTGACGGTTCAATTTGAACAGAAACACTACAAAGGAGAGTGCAATAGCACTGCGCCTTAGAAGCTCAGCACAGCCTGGCCGAGAGGGCCGAAATCGGCAACCGCCTTGCCACCCGGGCTGGCGAAATGGATGCCGGCCGTGGTGCCCGTGTTGACGACCTGGCCGGCCGTCATGCCCTTGCCCTCGCGGCTGCGCTTGTTGGCGATCCAGACCATGACGGCGAGCGGGTCGCCCAGGGCGTTGCCGCCCCGCCCCTCGCATTCGACCTTGCCGTTGACGGTCAGGGTGACGGGGATGTTTGGCCGGTCGATGCCGCGCCAATCCTCGACCGCCGGGCCCAGCACGAGCGGGCCGTCGGTGCCGTTGTCGGCCATGACCCAGGCGATGGGCTTGTTGAGCCAGTCGCGGACATGGCCGTTGACGACCTCGACCGAGGCGTGGATCGACTTGATCGCATCCGCCACCTCGCCTTCCGAATAGGGCTTCTCCCGAGCCGGCAGGTCGGCACCCATGGTGAAGGCCACTTCGCTTTCCAGGCCAATGGTCAGCAGGTTGCGCGGCGCGAGATCGGCCGGGCTGGGACAGAGATTCGATTCGAGGATGCAGGCGTAATAGGGCTCGTCCGTGTGCAGGGTCTTTTGCATCTCGGGATTGGTCGCGCCCACCAGGAAACCCACGACCCGTTCGCCCGACAGTTCGACCACCCGCTCGGCCACCCGGGCCGCGTCGTCGAGATTGTCGAGTCCCAGTTCGGCGGGCACCTCATCGATCATATAATTACCCTTGCGCGCCTCGTCGAAAATGCGCGCCGCGCGTTCGATCTGCTCCGCGGTCATGGTCATGCGCCGTCTCCAATCACGAAATGCTTGCTGAGCGCCAGGCCCTGGCGCTGGTAGTTCGAGCCGATTCCGGCACCGTAGAGCTTGTCCGGCACGTCGGTCATGCGCTCATAGACCAGCCGTCCGACCACCTGGCCGTCCTCGACCAGGAACGGCACGGAATGCGAGCGCACCTCGAGCACCGCGCGGGTGCCCGATCCGCCGGTCGCGGCGAAGCCGAAGCCGGGGTCGAAAAAGCCCGCGTAATGGGCCCGGAACTCGCCCACCGTGGTGTCGTAGGCCAGCATCTCGGCGGCATGGTCGGGCGGCACGGTCACCGCCTCCTTCGAGGCGAGAATGTAGAAATCGCCCGGGTTCAGGATGATTCCCCTGTCCTTGCTGACCGGAATCGGCTCCCAGTATTCCTCCGCCGGATATTGCCCCACCCGGTCGAGATCGATCAGCCCGGTATGGGTCTTGGCCTTGTAGCCGATCAAATCGGCACCCTTCACTCCCACCAGATCGACGGTCAAAGGCAGGCCGTTCGCCACTTTTTCAGGATCGAGCACCCGGTCGATCAGACCGACCCGCTCGTGCAGGCGGCGGATCGCCGCGTCGGAATGGGAGGGCGAGCCGCGCCGGAAGCGAAGCTGGTTGAGGCGCGAGCCCGCACGCACCACAACCGAGAAGGCGCGCGGCGAGATCTCGACGTAGAGCGGCCCCTGATAGCCCCGATCTACCCGCTCGAACTCGGTCGCGTGGTCCGCGATCAGGCGCGTGAAGACGTCGAGCCGCCCGGTCGAGCTTTTCGGATTGGCAATGCCCGAGATGGTGCGCGAGAGACGCAGCCGCTCCATCACCGGCACGATATAGACGCAGTCCTTCTCCAGCACCGCGCCCTGGGTCAAACCGATGGCGTGCATGCCGAAACGCTCGATCTTCTCGCGCACCGTGCAGTCCGGCCCCGGCAGGAAGCTTGCCCGCACCCGATAGGCGACGTCGCCCAGCCGCAGGTCGATGCTCGCCGGCTGAACCTGCTGTTCGAGAACCGGCGTATCCGCCTCGATCTCGCCGCCACGGATCATCGCGCGAATCGTCTGGTAGGGCAGAATGCCCGTCGAATGGCGCGCGCCCGCCGCCTCTTCCGCCGTGTCGGACGCTGCCGCGTCTACCGGACTCATGCTTTCTCCCCGGACATTTCCGAACCCATTTCCCGCATCAATTTCCGTCGATCATGGATCGCAAATTTAATGAATTCCATCAATAAGATAGAAAATAGAATTCATCTAATATATTCACAAATAATCCACCGATTTATCCACAAATTGGCCCGGACAATATACCCGGGAATCAACAACTTGGCCGATTATCCCCGCTATCCTCAAGCCGGGACCGTTCGATCAACAGGGCCTCGGCGCGGCCCAGCGGACCGCAATCGGCGACGATCCGCTCCCCCGCCGCGGCGAAGACATAACGGTCCAGGGCATTTCCCGTGTTCAGGGTCTCCCCCGTTTTGAGGCCCAGGCCCCGGCGCGACAGCTCGTTGGCGCACCAAACCAGGGCATTCAGCGGATCGCCCATGACATTGCCGCCCGAACCGCCCGAGGCGACGGCCCCGTCCTTGGACAGGGCGACACCGAGCCCGGCCCGGTCAAGATCGCGCCAGCCTTCGCAGGCCGGGCCCAGCACCAGCCGGCCGTCGGTGCCGTTGTCCGCCACCATGGTCGGACCATCCACGGCGAGCAGGTCGGTAAAGCGGCCCTCGACGATCTCAATGCCCGGATGCATGGCGGCGACCGCCGCCGCCACTTCCTCGCGGCCATAGGGCTCGGTGCGCGGCGGCAGATCCGCGCCCAGGCGGAAAACCAGTTCGATCTCCAGGCTCTGGGGTCGGTCCGCCGGCACGGGAACCTCGGCCGGGCTGTCCAGGATGGCATCGCCCAGCATGCGCCCGAAATAGGGGCCGGGCAGACCATGCACTTTCTGCATCGCCGGCGCAGTGCAGGCCAGGAACCAGCCCTCGGAGGCCGCGCCCAGCAGTCCGAGCAGGGCATCCTGGATTTGGTAAGCATCGTCGATGTCGCGCGGGCGGCAATCGGCGGGCAGGCCGTCGATCTTCGAATCCGAGACCCGCGCTTCGTAAAGGATGCGCGCCGCCTGCTTAGCCGCCGCCGGTCCCACGCCTACCCCAGCTTCCGCTTCGCCAGGCCGCAGAAGAAATTCATGTAGACGATGGCCGCCCAGTTCGCCGTCATGCCCTGGTGGTCCGTGGGCGGCGAGAGTTCGGTGATGTCCATGCCCACGCAGTTCGCCTCCTGCGCCGCCCAGCGCACGGCCATGGCGACATCGCGCCCGTCCAGGCCGAAGGGATTGGGCGCGGCGGTGCCGGGCGCCCAGGCCTGGTCGATGCCGTCCACGTCGATCGAAACGAACAGCATGTCGGCGCCGCGCGCGCGTTCCAGCGCCGTGTTCATGACGTCGCGGATGCCCCGCTCCCAGGTCTCGACATTGGAGATCACCTCGACCCCCTTCTTGTCGGCATAGGCGTGCAGGGTCGGGTTGTTGCAGAAATCCGAAATGCCGATCTGAGTCATGCACTCGCCCTTCACCTGGTCCGGGAATTCCTCCAGCAGCAGGCGGTAGGGCACGCCGCTCGACATCGCGCCGTAATGGGATTCGCGGAAATCGTGATGAGCGTCGAAATGGATGATCGCCAGGGTCTTGCCCGGCGCGCCGCGGCAGAGGCCGCGCATGATCGGATAGGAGACCGAGTTGTCGCCGCCCAGGGTCGCCATGGCGATGCCCTTCTCGCGCAGGAACTGGGTGGTGGCGGAGATGTTGTCGTAACTCGTCTTCATGTCGGTGACGATGCAATGAACGTCGCCGATATCGGCAACCTTGAGATCGTCCATCACCATGCGGTCGCTGGTCGTGTAGGAGGTGTACCAGGGAAAGGCGCCGCGCACGGCGTCCGGCGCATGGCGGCTGCCGGAACGCACCGTGCCCGCGCCGTCGAAGGGCACGCCCAGCCAGGCCGCGTCCAGATCCCACGAGCCGTCCCATTCGAGCCATTGGTTGGCCCGGTTCTCGATGGGATCGCCCTTCAGCCAGTTGACCACGATCCCCGGCTTGACGAGCTTCGCCTCGGCCATTACACCCTCCCGTTGTTCCTGCATTGGATCGGGCTGCGATAGCCGATCGCCGGCCGAAGCGCAATCGGCTCCCGGCTCGGTCGGCGTCCGAAGGGTGCGCACCGTCACAGACGTTTGTGCGATGATCGGCACAATGGGCTATGCGGCCTCGGCTCCTTCCCATCGAAGAGCAACGCGAGCGCCGCCAGAGACAGGAGGAAAAAATGCGTTCGTTTCGTGCGGCCCTTATCGCCTTCGCCCTTCTCTTTGGCATGACTGCGACGGCCTTCTCCACCGAGAACGCCCCTGCGCAGGGCCCAGCGCAGGGCAAAGTGATGATCGTGCTCGACGGCTCCGGCAGCATGTGGGGCCAGATCGACGGCACCCCCAAGATCGCGATCGCCCGCAACGCCATCCGCGCGCTGATGGCCGACTGGAGCCCCGGCCTCGAATTGGGCCTCTCCACCTATGGCCACCGGCGCAAGGGCGACTGCGGCGATATCGAGACCCTGATTCCCCTCGGTGCGGCCGACCCGCAGGCCGTGATCGCCGCCGTGGACGGCATCCAGCCCAAGGGCAAGACCCCGCTTTCCGATGCCGTGCGCCGCGCCGCCGAGGAAATGAAATACACCGAGGACGCCGCGACCGTGATCCTGATCAGCGACGGCATCGAGACCTGCGACGCGGATCCCTGCGCCGTCGGCGCCGCCCTCGCAGAATCGGGCGTGGCCTTCCGGGCTCATGTCATCGGCTTCGATCTCGACGAAAAGGAACAGGACTCCCTGCGCTGTCTAGCCGAGAACACGGGCGGGCAATTCATTCCCGCGGGCAACGCCGCGAGCCTGCAGGACGCACTCGGCCAAGTGGTCGAGGTCACCGTGACCGAGGTTCAGGTCAAGGCCGAACCGCCCAAGCCCGAGCCGGTCGCGGCGGCGGGCATGCGCTTCAAGGCGCTCTACGCCGAGGGTGGGCCGCAGGTGAAGGGCGCGCTATCCTGGGAAGTGAACGAGGCTGTGAAAGACATCGACGGCAACCGCAAGCGGGTCGCCTATTCCTACGACACCGAACCATTCTTCGAACTGGCGCCGGGCGCCTATCTGCTTTCGGTCACGGTTGGTTCAGCGACCGGAACGGTCGAGTTCGAAATCTCCGCCGACAGCCCGCGCGAGATGGCTGTCGTGCTCGACGCCGGGCTCGCCGCCGTCATGGCCAAGCGCACGGCCGGCGCGGAACCCATTGCGGGCAACCTTTCCTGGGAGGTCTATGGCGTCGACAAGGATATCGACGGCAAGCGCAAGCGCTTCGCATATTCCTACGACAACCAGCCCCTTTTCACCCTGCCGGCCGGGCGTTACCTGCTTGAGGTCACCCACGGCGCAAGCGGCGGCAAGGCGGAGATCGAGGTCGAGGCGGGCAAGCGCGCCGAGGCCGAAATCGTGCTCGACTCAGGTATCGCCGCGATGAGCGCAGCCCTGACCGAAGGCGCGGAACCGATCGGCGGAAGCCTGGCCTGGGAGGTCTTCGAGACCGAGACCGATATCGACGGCAAACGCAGTCGGGTGACCTATTCCTACGACAACCAGCCGCAATTCTTCCTGCATGCGGGCGAGTATCTGGTGGTGCTCAAGCGCAGTGCATCCACCACGGAGGCGCTGATCGCGGTGGAGGCCGGCCAGCGGGCCGAGATCATCGTCGACATGGCGGCAGGCATCCTGAAGGCCCGCGCCGAGGGCGCGGGCGGCAGCATGAGCTGGGAGGTCCTGAACGCGGAGCCCGGCATCGACGGCAAGCGCGCTCGGGTGAGCTACTCCTACGATGCCCAGCCCGAATGGACCCTGCCGGCCGGGCGCTATGTCGTCTCCCTGAAAAGCGCGGGCGCAACAGGCTCGACCGAAGTCGAGATCGGCGCAGGCAAGCGCCATGAGTTGGTCCTGCAGATGCAGTAGGACCGCGAATAGCGGATTGGACGCGTGCGGCGGGCATGGAAAACCCGCCGCATCGCTTTGGAAGGAGTGGGAAAATGATCGTACGACATCGCGACGACCTGGCGGGCACGCCGGGCGAGCTGCTGGGCGAGCGCGATGCCCATTGGCGCTATCTGCACGAGGCCGACGGGTTGGGCTTCAGCCTGGTTGAGGGACAACTTGAGGCAGGGCGCGAAGCGGTGCTGCGCTACCCCGACCATGGCGAGGCGAACCTGATCCTCGAGGGCGAAGCCGAGGTGACGAACCTGGACACGGGAGAGACCCACCGCCTGCGCCCCGGCAGCCTCTACGCGGTGGACGGCCAGCGCCACCGCTTTCGCTGCCTGACGGATATCCGGCTCGTCAGCGTCTTCCGGCCCGCCCTGCGCCCCGGAGAGAAGCCCAACCGCCCCGATGGCGGCTAGGTTCTGTACTCATTAACGCAGTTTCGTCATTCCGGCCGTTAGGCGAGCCCGGACATCAGCAGGATTTCCGGGAGTGAGCCTTACGAGCCGGAATCCAGAGCGAGCG
>JABIRQ010000009.1 GCA_018699755.1 Rhodospirillaceae bacterium
CCCATGCCGCGGCCCGGCGCATCGCGGAAGCCGACGGCGTTCCCTTCAACCCGCTTTTCCTCTATGGCGGCGTGGGGCTGGGCAAGACCCATCTGATGCATGCCATCGCGTGGCACATCCGCAAGCGCGAGCCGCGACGCCGGGTCATCTATCTCTCGGCCGAAAAGTTCATGTATCAGTTCATCCGGGCGCTTCGCTACAAGGACACGATGTCCTTCAAGGAGCAGTTCCGCTCGGTCGACGTGCTGATGATCGACGACGTCCAGTTCATCAGCGGCAAGGAATCGACCCAGGAAGAGTTCTTCCACACTTTCAACGCCCTGGTCGATCAGAACCGCCAGGTCGTAATTTCGGCCGATAAATCGCCCTCCGACCTCGACGGGCTGGAGGAGCGGCTGCGCTCGCGCCTCGGCTGGGGCCTGGTCGCCGACATTCACCCGACGACCTACGAGCTGCGCCTGGGCATCCTGCAGGCCAAGTCCGAGAACCTGGCGCTCTCGATCCCCGGCAAGGTGCTGGAGTTCCTGGCCCACCGGATCACCTCGAACGTCCGGGAGCTCGAGGGCGCGCTCAACCGCATCGTCGCCCATTCCACCCTGGTCGGCCGCAGTATCAGCCTCGAGATGACCCAGGAAGTGCTGCACGATCTGCTGCGGGCCAGCGATCGGCGTGTCACGATCGAGGAAATTCAGAAACGGGTGGCGGAGCATTACAACATCCGCCTGTCGGACATGCATTCGGCGCGGCGCGCCCGCGCCGTGGCCCGCCCGCGCCAGATCGCCATGTATCTGGCCAAGCAGCTCACCACCCGGTCCCTGCCGGAAATCGGCCGCAAGTTCGGCGGCCGGGACCACACGACCGTCATGCACGCGGTGCGCAAGGTGGACGAGCTTCGCTCGACCGATTCGGGCTTCTCCGAGGATGTCGAGCTGCTGCGCCGACTGCTCGAAAGCTGACGCTTTCGGCTTTCGGTTCCGGCTGTTTTCCGGGCCGTTTCGAAGACCAACCTTCGAGCCATTTCCTGGGCCATTTTCCGGGCCGCTGAGAGGCCCGTTTCCCTGATCGAAAACTTTGCCGATTCAACCACTTCGGCTATAGTGATTGACCGGCCAAGAGGGCAAGCGGCGAGAACGCCGCGAAACCTCGACAAAGGATCTCACGATCCCGCCCGGCCGGGCATTTTTCTTGGCCATTACATGCTCCGCTGGATATGAAACTGACCATCGAACGGGCCGCGCTTCTCAAGGCCCTGGCCCATGTGCAAAGCGTCGTCGAACGCCGGAATACGATTCCGATTCTCTCGAACGTGCTGCTCGACGCGGCGAATGGCGGTCTTCGCCTGAACGCCACCGACATGGATATTGCGATCGAGGAACAGGTCGGGGCGGAGGTCGAACAACCGGCCGCGACCACGACCCCGGCCCATACGCTTTACGATATCGTGCGCAAGCTGCCGGACGGCGCCCAGGTCAGCATGGAAGCGGCCGGCGACGGCGGACAGATCGTCCTGCGCGCGGGCCGCGCCCAGTTCACCCTGGCCTGCCTGCCCAAAGACGATTTTCCGGTGATGAGCGCGGGGGACCTGCCCCATCAGTTCAGCCTGCCGGCGGCGGAGCTGCGCAATCTGGTCGATCGTACGCGTTTTGCGATCTCGACCGAGGAGACGCGCTATTACCTCAACGGCATCTATCTGCACGCGACGGAGGTCGAGGGAACCAAGACCCTGCGTGCGGTGGCGACCGACGGCCACCGGCTGGCGCGGGTCGAGATGCCCCTGCCCGACGGCGCCGACGGCATGCCGGGGGTGATCGTGCCGCGCAAGGCGGTGGCCGAGCTGCGCAAGCTGGTCGAGGACACGACGGACCCGGTCGGCATATCCCTGAGCGACACGCGCATCCGCTTCGCCTTCGACGACGTCGTGCTGACTTCCAAGTTGATCGACGGCACCTTCCCGGATTACGAGCGGGTGATCCCGGCCGGCAACGACAAGGTCATGGATGTCGATGCCGCCAGTTTCGCCCAGGCGGTCGATCGGGTGTCGACCATCTCGACCGACAAGTCGCGCGCCGTGAAGCTTTCGCTCGGCAACAACACCCTGGTGCTGACCGCGAACAGCCCGGAGAGCGGGACGGCGACCGAGGAGATCGAGGTGTCCTACCAGGGCGACGCGATCGAAATCGGCTTCAACTCCCGTTATCTCCTCGATATCACCCAGCAGATCGAGGGCGACGGCGCGAAGTTCATCATGGCGGACGGCGCCTCGCCCACCATCGTACAGGACGGCTCCGACGCGACCGCGCTGTACGTGCTGATGCCCATGCGGGTGTGAGGGGCGCCGCGCTGACCGAACCCGTCCTTCGGGACGACCTCGCGGGTTTGCGGGGGCGGAACGCGGTGACGCGCCTCGTGCTGACGGACTTTCGCTGCTACGAGCGGCTGCGCCTGACCGTCGACGGCCGGCCCGTGGTGCTGACCGGCCCGAACGGCGCGGGCAAGACAAATCTGCTCGAGGCTTTGTCTCTGCTAGCCCCCGGTCGCGGGCTGCGGCGCGCCCGGCTCGACGAGATCGATCGGGGCGGCGCGGCGGGCCCCGGAAACTGTTGGGCCGTGGCCGCGACTCTCGATACGGCGGACGGCCCGACCGAGGTCGGCACGGCCCACGAACCCGCCGGGGACGGCGCGGCGGAGGCCGGGCGCGGCCGACGGGCGGTGCGGATCGACGGGTCGGCCGTGCGCGGCCAGGCGCCGCTCGCCGCTCTCGCCACCGTCGCTTGGCTGACGCCGGAGATGGATCGGCTGTTCCTCGAGGCGTCCTCGGACCGGCGCCGCTTTCTCGATCGCCTCGTCTATGGCCATCAGCCGGGCCACGCGACCCGGATCGGGGCCTACGAGCAGGCGATGCGGGAGCGCAACCGGCTGCTTCGCGACCGGTTGGGCAACCGGCTGGGCGACGACGTCTGGCTCGACGCGCTGGAGCAGCGCATGGCCGAGGAAAGCGTGGCGATCGCGGCCGCCCGCAACGAGGTGGTCGCGCGCCTGAACGGCGCCATGGCCTTGGCCGAGGGGCCTTTCCCCCGGGCCGGATTGACGCTCGACGGTCTGGTCGAGGGATGGCTGGCCGAAGGCCCCGCCCTGGCCGCCGAGGAGCGCTTGCGCGATGCCTTGCGGGCCGCCCGGTCGGAAGACGCGGCGGCCGGGCGCACGGGCGCCGGACCCCATCGAACGGATCTGGCGGTGCGCCATCTGGAAAAGGGCCGGGCCGCGGGCGAATGCTCGACCGGCGAGCAGAAGGCCTTGCTGATCAGCATCGTTCTGGCCGATGCCCGGCTGGTCGCGATGCAGTCGGGGGCGACCCCGATCCTGCTGCTGGACGAGGTCGTGGCCCATCTCGACGGGCGCCGTCGCGCGGCCTTGTTCGACGAATTGTGCGCTTTGGGCGCGCAGGCCTGGTTGACGGGAACGGATCGGGCCCTTTTCTCCGGGTTGGAGGGCAGGGCCCAGTTCTTCGCGGTGGCGGACGCCGAGCTTCGTTCCGAAGCCGCGTGACGATAGAGGAAAAGCATGGCGAACACGGCTGACAAGAGCGCGATGGACCCCGAATCCGACTATAGCGCGGATTCGATCAAGGTGCTGCGCGGCCTCGACGCGGTGCGCAAGCGCCCCGGCATGTATATCGGCGATACCGATGACGGCTCGGGCCTGCATCACATGGTCTACGAAGTCGTCGACAACGCCATCGACGAATCCCTGGCGGGCCATTGCGACCGCATCCGCATCGCCCTGAACTCGGACGGCTCGGTCTCGGTCGAGGACAACGGGCGCGGCATTCCAGTCGAGATCCACGATGAGGAAGGGGTCTCGGCGGCCGAAGTGATCATGACCCACCTTCATGCGGGCGGGAAATTCGACCAGAACTCCTACAAGGTCTCCGGCGGGCTGCACGGGGTTGGCGTCTCGGTCGTCAATGCCTTGAGCGAACGCCTGGACCTGAGCGTCTGGCGCGAAGGCAAGGAATGGGGCATGCGCTTCCTGGGCGGCGAGCCCGAGGCGCCCCTGGCGGTCAAGGGCGAGCAGGGCGATCGCCGGGGCACACGGATCACCTTCCTGCCCTCGGACAAGATTTTCACCGGGACAGAGTTCGTCTTCGCGACGATCGAGCATCGCCTGCGCGAGCTTGCCTTCCTCAATTCCGGGGTGTCGATCGAACTGGCCGACCTGCGCGGCGTCCAGCCGGTCGAGGTCAAACTTCACTACGAAGGCGGGATCGAGGCCTTCGTCCAATATCTCGACCGCAGCAAGACCGCCCTGCACGAACCGCCCATCGCGGTGATCGGCGAGCGCGAAGGCATCACCGTCGAGGCGGCGATGGAATGGACCGACGCCTATCACGAATCGATGCTCTGCTTCACGAACAACATCCCGCAGGGCGACGGCGGCACCCATCTTGCCGGGTTCCGCGCGGCGCTGACCCGCACCATCAACGCCTATGCCGTTTCCTCCGGCATCGCCAAGCGCGAGAAGGTCTCCCTGACCGGCGACGACGCCCGCGAGGGGCTGACCTGCGTGCTGTCGGTCAAGGTGCCGGATCCCAAATTCTCGTCCCAGACCAAGGACAAGCTGGTCTCTTCCGAGGTCCGCCCCGTGGTCGAGAACATCGTCGGCGACAAGCTCGGCCAGTGGTTCGAGGAGCATCCGACCGAGGCCAAGCGGATCATCGCCAAGGTTGTCGAGGCGGCGGCGGCGCGCGACGCGGCGCGAAAGGCACGCGAACTGACCCGGCGCAAGGGCGCGCTCGACATGGCCAGCCTGCCGGGCAAGCTGGCCGACTGCCAGGAGCGCGATCCGTCCAAGTCCGAAATCTTCATCGTCGAGGGCGATTCGGCCGGCGGCTCGGCCAAGCAGGCGCGCGACCGCCAATACCAGGCGATCCTGCCTCTGCGCGGCAAGATCCTGAACGTCGAGCGGGCGCGCTTCGACAAGATGCTGGGCTCGGCCGAAATCGCCACCCTGATCGCCGCCCTGGGCACGGGAATCGGGCGCGAGGACTTCAACCCGGACAAGCTGCGCTACCACCGCATCATCATCATGACCGACGCCGACGTGGACGGCAGCCATATCCGCACCCTGCTCCTCACCTTCTTCTATCGCCACATGCAGGTGCTGATCGAGCGCGGCAATCTCTATATCGCCCAGCCGCCCCTCTACCGGGTGAAGCGGGGCAACGAGCAGGTCTATCTCAAGGACGATCCGGCCCTGGACGCCTATCTTGAGGACCAAGCCCTCAAGGAGGTCATCCTGCGCGGCCATGACGGGGTGGAGCGCGCGGGCAACGATCTGCGCGAGGTGCTCGCCGCGGCGAATCGGACCAAGCGCCTGATGCAGCCGCTTCTCGCTCATCTGTCCAATGCCGACGTGATCGAGCAGGCGGCCATTCTCGGCGCCTTCAATCCCGAACTGATGGCCAGCCCGGAGCAATCGGCCCAGGTCGTGGAAATCATCGCGCGCCGCCTCGACGGCCTGGCCGAACCGCACGATCGCGGCTGGGTCGGCAGCCTGCGCGAGGACGGCGCCTATGTCCTGGCCCGGACCCTGCGGGGCGTGGCCGAAAGCCATGTCATCGACGCGGCCTTCATGGACAGCGCCGAGGCCCGGCGCCTCGACGCCTTGGCGCCCGCCCTGCAGGACGTCTACGCCCGCCCGGCCAGCCTGGTGGCCAAGGATCGGGAAATCCGCGTGAACGGCCCGATCGGCCTGGTCGCCGGGGTGCTCGACGTCGGCCGCAAGGGCATTTCGATCCAGCGCTACAAGGGCCTGGGCGAGATGAACCCCGACCAGCTCTGGGAAACCACTCTGGATCCCAACCAGCGCACCCTGCTGCAGGTCCGGGTCAATCATGTCGACGAGGCCGAAGACATCTTTAGCACCCTGATGGGCGACGTGGTCGAGCCGCGCCGCGAGTTCATTCAGGCCAACGCCCTCAAGGTCGCGAACCTGGACGTCTAACTCCCCCCACTCATCCCAGGCCCGCCACTTTCGGGCCGTATTCCCGCGCCAGATTCCCGCCCATGGCACGTCGCAAGCAGGGGAAACCCCAAACCAAGGCCAAGGCCGGCCGCAAGGCCGCGCCCAAGCCTGTGCCCAAGCCCGGCGGTATGCGGCGGTTCCTGCGCCGGGCCGCGGTCGCGCTGGTCTGGCTCGGCATCGCCCTGGTCTGCGTCCTCGCCTATTTCGCCTACGACCTGCCTTCAACCGAGGGCCTGGCCGAGCCGGTGCGCGGCCCCAGCATCACCCTGGTCGGCCATGACGGCACGCGCATCGCCAGCCATGTCGCCCTGTTCGGCGAAGCGGTGCAGATCGGCGACGTGCCCGCCTATCTGCCCCAGGCCGTCCTGGCGACCGAGGACCGGCGCTTTTACGACCATCCCGGGGTGGACCCGGTCGGCGTGCTGCGCGCCCTGGTCGCCAATCTGCGGGCCGGCCATGTCGTCCAGGGCGGCAGCACGATCACCCAGCAGCTCGCCAAGAACCTGTTCCTCGGCCCGGAACGGACCCTCAGGCGTAAGATCCAGGAAACCATCCTCGCCCTCTGGCTGGAGCAGCGCTACAGCAAGGACGAGATCCTGACGATCTATCTCAACCGGGTCTATTTCGGCGCCGGAGCCTATGGCGTCGAGGCGGCGGCGCGGCGCTATTTCGGCAAACCGGCTTCGGCCCTGGGCCTGTACGAGGCCGCCATGCTCGCCGGGTTGCTCAAGGCGCCGTCGCGCTACAACCCGGCGCGCGACGGCGATCTGGCGCGTCAGCGCACGGCCGTGGTGCTCGACAACATGGTGGCGGCCGGCTTCCTCGATCCGGAGATGGCGAAGCGCGCGGGCGAGCAACGCGCCCGCACCGATCTCGGCGGCGGCGGCTGGGAAGGGCGGCATTTTGTCGATTGGGTGCTGGAACAGGTGCCGGCCTTTGTCGGCGCGCCGGACACGAACCTGATCGTCGTCACGACCCTGGATGCACGGCTCCAGCGGGTCGCGGAACAGGCCCTTGCCGGCCTGCTCGACACGGCGGGCGCCGAATCCGGAGCGGGCCAGGCGGCCCTGCTGGCCATGACGCCGGGCGGCGCGATCCGCGCCATGGTCGGTGGCCGCGACTACCGGACGAGCCAGTTCAACCGGGCGACCCAGGCGTTCCGCCAGCCGGGCTCCGCCTTCAAGCTGTTCGTTTATCTGGCGGGGCTCGAAGCCGGCCTCTCGCCGCGCAGCCGGGTGCAGGACGCTCCGGTCACGGTCGAGGGCTGGTCGCCCGGCAACTACACCGACCGCTTCCTCGGCGATATCGACCTGACCGAGGCCCTGGCCAAATCGGTCAACACGGCGGCCGTCCGCGTCTCGGAGCAGGTCGGCCGCAAGCGCGTCTCCAACGCCGCGCGCCGCCTGGGCCTGACCGGCGATATCCCGGCGGGGCCGAGCCTGGCGCTCGGCACGGGCGAGGTGACCCTGCTCGAGCTGACCCAGGCCTATGCGACCGTGGCCAATGGGGGCGCGGGGGTGTGGAGCTATGCGATCGAGGAAATCCGCGACGAGACGGGAGAGGTTCTCTATCGCCGCAGCGGGTCTGGGCCGGGCACCGTCCTCGCGCCCGGCACGGTCCGCGACATGACCCGGATGCTGACCGCCGTCGTGACCCAGGGCACCGGCCGCGCCGCCGATATCGGCCGTCCGGCGGCCGGCAAGACCGGCACCAGCCAGGATTACCGCGACGCTTGGTTCGTGGGCTTCACGGCCGAGCTGGCGGCCGGGATATGGATGGGCAACGACGACGGCGCGCCGATGAACAAGGTGACGGGCGGCGGCCTGCCCGCCCGGCTCTGGGCGGCCTTCATGAAGGCCGCGCTGGAAGGACAGCCGGTCCGCCCGCTGCCCGGCCTTGCCCTGCTCGATTCGGGCCCGATCGCGGCGGCGCCGGAGACGGTCGCCCCGCCTTCGCCGCCCCAGCCGATCTCCCGCGCCGTGCCGATGCCGCGCCCGGCCAAGGCCTCGTCCGCCCCGTCGAGGGAGAATCCCCGCTAGCCGCCTTCGGGCAGGATCGCATAGGTCGCGCTGCCGCGCGCGACGTGGATTTCCCGCCCGCCGTCCCGTTCCCCGGCGTCCTGCTCGTAGACGTTGGTTTCCATCACGCTGATGCGCCGGCCGGGCTTGACGACCCGGCCGCGCGCGATCAGCCGGCCGGTCCTGGCCGGGCGCAGGAAATCGACCTTGAATTCGATGGTCAGCGCGCTCTCCTCCGACCCCGCCAGGGTCAGGGCGGCCAGCCCGCAGGAAGAATCGCAGAGGGTGGCGATGGCGCCGCCATGAACATAGCCATGCTGCTGGGCGTGCTCCGGCCCCGGGCTCAGGGCGAGATCGACCGCGCCCGGCTCGACCAGGACGACCTCGACCGCGAGATGGTCGAGGAAACCCTGGGCGCGGGCCACTTCGCGCACCCGGTCGGCATAGCCGGCGAAGCGCGGCTCCATCCGATTCACGCCCGGCGCTTGGCGCGCGGCTTCTCGGCGGCCGAGCGTTCCGTTTCGATCAGCCGTTCCTTGCGCTCGAGACCCCAGCGATAGCCGCCCAGCCCGCCATCCTCGCGGATCACCCGGTGGCACGGGATGACCAGGGAGACCGGGTTGCGCGCGCAGGCGCTGCCGACCGCCCGGCTGGCCGTGGGCTGGCCGAGCTGGGCCGCGATCTCGCGGTAGGTCCGGGTCTCGCCCGCCGGGATCGTGCGCAAAGCCTCCCAGACCCGGCGCTGGAAGGCCGTGGCCTGGACGTCGAGGGGCAGGGGCAGGCTGCCGGTGCGGCCCGCGAGATGGGCGATCAAGGGGCCGACCCAGGCGGCCAGGCCCGTGTCGTCGCGCTCGATCGTCTCGGCCTTGGGGAATTCCTCGCGCAATTCCTCTTCCAGCTCCGCGTCGTCGTCGCCGAAGCCCAGGAAGCTCAGGCCCCGTTCGGTCGCCGCGACGACCAGGCGGCCGAGGGCGCAATCGACGATGGTGAAGCGCATCCGGGCGCCTTCGCCGCCGCGCTTGTAGGTCCCCGGCGTCATGCCCAGGCGGTCTCCAGCATTCTCGTAAAGCCGGCTGGAAGAGCCGTAGCCGGACTCGTAGAGTGCGCCGGTCACCGCCTCGCCTCGGCGCAGGCGCATCTTCAACCGGCCCAGGCGCCGTTCGTCGGCATATTGCCGGGGGCTGATGCCCATCAGCTTCTTGAACACCCGTTGCAAGTGATGGGGGCTGACCCCCAGGCTTTCGCCCAGCACGGCCAGGGTCGGCGGGCCGTCGGTCGCCGCGTCGATCGCGGCGCAGGCCCTGCGCACCATCTCGGTCTGGCTGTCCGCCATATCGGCATCCTCCGGCCGGCAGCGCCGGCAGGGTCGGAAGCCGGCGGCCTCGGCCCTGGTCGGGCCTTCGAAGAAATTCACCTGGGCGCGCCGCGGCCGGCGGCTGGCACAGGTCGGACGACAGTATATCCCGGTCGAGCGGACGGCATAGACGAAGCGGCCGTTTGCCTCGGGGTCGCGGGCCAGGACGGCCCGCCAGCGGTCTGAGTCGAGCATCGGTTCGGTCCCATCTGGGTTCAACATGATGCCATTGGACCGCACAGCCGGATCGCCCGCTATCCGATGCTTGCGCCCGATATTCCGGGCCTAGCCGTAGCGGTGCAGGGCGGCGCCCTCGCTGCGCAGCCAGCGCCGGGCCTCTTTCGCGCGCCCGTTCAAGCGGTCGACGACGCGCCAGAAGGCCGGGCCGTGGTTCATTTCGACCAGATGGGCGGTCTCATGGGCCGCGACGTAATCGGTGACGAAGACCGGGGCGAGGACGAGGCGCCAGGAAAAGGCCAGGCCGCCGCGCGGCGAACAACTGCCCCAGCGGCTGCGCGTGTCGCGGATCGTGACGGCGGGCGCCGGGCGGCCCAGTTCGGCGGCCATGGCGGCGGTCCGGTCGCGAAAGGCTTCGCGGGCGGTTTCGCGCAGCCAGGTCTCGATTCGCGCGGGCATCTTTTCGACCGCGCCGCCGACCCGGATTTCCGAGTCGTCGGCCTCGATCAGGCGCAGTTGATCAGGTCGGTGGCGGATGCGCCGCTCCACGCCCAGCACGGGCAGGCAAATGCCGTCGGTGAAGGGCACGCGCGGTGGCAGGTCTTCCAGGCGGGTGGCCAGCCAGGAGCGATTGTCCTCGGCAAAGCGCAAGCCCTGGGCCGCCGAAATCCCGCGAGGCAGGACAAGCTCGACGGCTTCGCCGGCCGGGGCCAGTCTCAGGGGCATGCGCCGGGCGCGCGGGCTGCGCCGCAGGTAAAGACGAACCGCGCGGCCGCCGGGCAGATCGAGGATGCGCCGTTCGTCCGGCGCGGCCATCGGGCTAGGCGGCCTCGGCGAAGCGGAATTCGGTCGCGGCCAGCGCCTCGGCCAGGGCTTCGGCCTTCGCCGCGCTCAGTTTCATCAAGGGCGGGCGCATGGCGGTCCAGACCGAATCGCCGGAACTGCGCGCCATCATCGCCTTCAGGCCCGGCACCATGGGCGCCGCCTCGATGGCGGTGCGCACCGCATTCACGCTTTCCTGCAGGGCGTCGGCCCGGTCGGCCTGCCAATTGGCGTAGACCTCGGCCGCCATGGGCGCGGTCAGGTTGGTGCTGGCGCTGATGCAGCCCGGCCCGCCGTCGCGCAGGATGTCGAGGAGATAGCGTTCCGTGCCCGCGAAGACGCCGAAATCGGGAAAACGCTTGAGGATTGCGCGCATGTTGTCGATATCGCCTGAGCTGTCCTTGATGCCGACGACGGTGCCGGGGAAGGAGTCGAGGAAGCGATCGATCAGGTCCAGGCTGAAGCGGACCCCGGTCATCTGCGGGAAATCGTAGAGATAGATGCGCAGGCGATCTTCGCCGACCGCCTCGACGGTCCGGGCGAAGACGTCGAACACGCCTTCGTCGCTGACATTCTTGTAATAGAAGGGCGGCAGCATCAGCACGTTGTCCGCGCCGGCGGCCAGGGCGGCCTTGGTCAAGCGGATCGTGTCGGGCAGGGCGCAGCAGCCCGTGCCGATCATCAGCTTGTCCATCGGCAGGCCCGAGGCGCCGA
>JABIRQ010000008.1 GCA_018699755.1 Rhodospirillaceae bacterium
ACCAGGAAGACCTGCTGGCCGCCCTGATCGCCAGCATCGAAGGCCAGCCCCCGGTCGACCTGGAGGCGATCACGGTCGCGGTCGACGATCTGATCGCGCCGGACAGCCTGGCCGAGACCTTGATTCTGGCCCAGCAATACGCCGAGGCCGGCTACGATGCGGAGCCCCTGTTCCTGGCGCTGGCCGAGCTCGTCTGCCGCGACGAGCAGACGGAGATGCATGCCTACAAGCTGCAGCAGGCGGCTTGGGAGGAGTACCATGCCGTGCCACCCGCGTTCCGCTGGGTCCATCTGATGGCGGCGGCGCGCCACGCGGCCTGCGTCGTCAATATGCTGCCCAAGACGGTGTGGCCGCGCGCGGCCGGTCTGCTGACCCGCTAGACCTGGGTCAGGGCGTACATCGAGACGCCGAGCAGGATCAGGCCGACATTCATCACCAGAAGGCCGCGGCGCTTCCCGCCATCGTCCTCGGCATTCCTGATCCGGATCAGGCCGAGATACATGAGCAGACCGCCCAGCCCGGCTCCGGCACCCAGCAGAATGGGTAGATAAGTCGCCACGGGACTAGGCTACTTCCGTGCCTTCGCCGCCCAGGGCGGCGAGCAGATCGACCACCGCGCGGACGGCTAGGTCGAGGCGCGCCTCGTCGGCCCCGCGCAGCACCACATGCACGCCGAATCCGCCCTGACGAAAGAACGGGTAGCTGCCGATATCGATATCGGGATGGGTCTCCTGCACCGCGCCCAGCCCCTCGGCGATCGCGCCTTCCGGCAAGGCGGTCGCCACCGTGCGCGAGATCATCGGCGGCCCGCCGGCCAGGGTGTGCTTCACCTCGTCGAACATGGTGCGCATGATCGCCGGCACCCCGGCCATGACATAGACGTTCTCGACGCGGAAGCCGGGCGCGGCGCTGACCGCGTTACGCACCAGCTCGGCGCCCACCGGCGTCTCGGCCATCTTCAGGCGCGCCTCGTTCAGCTTGCCGGGCTCGTAGGCCGCCTCGAGCAGCTTCACCGCCTCCGGATGGCGGTGGATCGCCACGCCGAACGCCTTGGCGACGCAGGCGGCGGTGATGTCGTCATGGGTCGGGCCGATGCCGCCCGTGGTGAAGACATAGTCGTACTTGCCGCGCAGGGCGTTCAGCGCGTCGACGATCTCACCCTCGATATCGGGCACGACCCGCGCCTCGGCCAGCTTCACCCCGACCTCGGTCAAACCCTTGGCGATATGATTCAGATTGGCATCCTGGGTGCGGCCCGAAAGGATCTCGTTGCCGATCAGCAGGACGGCGGCGGTGACGGTCTTGGCAGCGGGCATGGCGTTCGGCGCCGTTGATCAAGGGGCCGCCATGATACCGGCGGGCGCGGCCGTCACCAACATCCCCAAACGCATCTTCTCGAATCCGGCCCCTCTCGAACGGACGGGCGGCCTGTGGCACGATCCCCCGGCCGAAGACGCGGGCTTCGGCGATTCGTTTCCTCATCCCGCGGCCATGGGGCCGAACGCATGACCAGCGAAAAGATCGACCGGGCTGTCACCCTGCTCGTCGCCGCGCGGCGCGAGCGCAAGACCATGACGAACTTGCCCGAAGAGGCGCGCCCCAGGGACGAGGAGGAAGCCTATGCCATGCAGGACGCCCTTTGCGCGCGCCTCGGCATTGAGCCGACGGCCTGGAAGGTGGCCTGCACGACCGATCACGCCCAGGCCGCTCTGAACACCGATTTCCCGTTCCGCGGCCCCCTGCCCGCCTCTGCGGTCTATGCCAGCCCGGCCCGGATCCCAGCGGACAACCATTTCATGCGCATGGTCGAGGGCGAATTCGCCTTCACCCTGGCCGAGGACCTGCCGGCGCGGGACGGCCCCTACGACCGCGAGCAGGTCGAGGCGGCGCTCGGCACCCTGCATCCGGCGATCGAGGTGGCGGACAGCCGCTTCGACGTCTGGCGCGCCGCCGGCAAGGCTTCGCTGATCGCCGATCTGGCCGTCTCCGGCGCCCTGGTCGTAGGCGAGGGCCTGGCGGATTGGCGGAGCCTCGACATTGCCGCCCTCATGGTGCGGATGGAGGTGGACGGCGAGCTCGTCGGCGAAGGGCCGGGCAGCGAAGCCCTGGGCCATCCGATCGAAGCGGTGCTCTGGCTCGCCAACCATCTCGCCGCTTGGGGCCAGGGTCTGAAGGCGGGCCAGGTCGTGACCACGGGCACCTGCACCGGCAATCACATGACCGCCAAGGGCAGCACGGCCCGGGCCGTGTTCGAGGGGCTGGGCGCGGTGGAAGCCGCCTTTACCTAGATCGAAAAGGAAACGTTGTGCCAATCATCCTTCGAGACGCGCGCTTCGCGCGCTCCTCAGGATGAGGGGGCCGTCGCGAAGGGCTAGCTGCAATTTTCGACAACCTGCTGGAGATCGCATGCGTTTCGAAGCGCCACTGCTACGCGGCACCCTGATCCGCCGCTACAAACGGTTCCTGACCGATGTGACCCTGGAGGACGGCCGCGCGGTGACGGCCCATTGCCCCAATCCGGGCGCCATGCTGGGCCTGACCGCGCCGGGCAGCACGGTCTGGCTGAGCCCGGCGAGCAATCCGGCGCGCAAGCTGAAATTCACCTGGGAGTTGATCGAGGCGGACGGGACGATCGTCGGTATCAATACCGGACGGCCCAACGCCCTGGCCGAGGAGGCGATCCTGGCTGGGCGGGTGCCGGGGCTGGAGGGCTATGCCCGGCTGCGGCGCGAGGTGAAATACGGCCGCAATTCGCGCATCGATATCCTGCTGGAGGACGACGACCGCCCGCCCTGTTACGTCGAGGTCAAGAACGTGCATTTCGTGCGCGAGGCGGGGGTCGCGGAATTCCCCGATTCAGTGACCGCGCGGGGCGCGAAGCATCTGGACGAACTGGCCGATGTGGTCGCCGCCGGCGGGCGCGGCGCGATGCTCTATGTCGTGCAGCGGAGCGACTGCCGGGCCTTGCGCATCGCCGGCGATCTCGACCCGGCCTATGCCGAAGCCTTCGCCCGGGCGCGGGCCGCGGGGGTCGAAGCCCTGGCCCATGGTTGCAAAACCGGCATCGACGGCATTGAATTGGCCGAGCCCCTGATCGTCGACGCCTGAGCTGGAACGCATGAACCAGATGGAATATCAAACCTCGAATCTCGAATCCGGCCGGATCAAGATCCACGGCCCCGAGGATTTCGAGAGCATGCGCCGCGCCGGCCGCCTGGCGGCGGAAACCCTGGACTTCATCGGCCCCCATGTCGTGCCGGGGGTCAGCACGGGCGAACTCGACCGGCTGTGCCACGAATTCATCGTCGATCACGGGGCGATTCCCGCGCCGCTCAACTACCGGGGCTTTCCCAAGTCGATCTGCACCTCGGTCAACCATGTCGTCTGCCACGGCATCCCGAACGACCAGAAGATCCTGGTCGACGGCGACACGATGAATATCGATGTGACGGTGATCTTGGACGGCTGGCACGGCGACACCAGCCGGATGTTCCCGGTGGGCGAGAAGATCGGCGTGAAGGCGCGCAAGCTGACCGAAGTGACCTACGAGGCGATGATGCGCGGCATCGCCGTGGTCAAGCCGGGGGCCACGGCGGGCGATATCGGCCACGCCATCCAGGTCTATGCCGAAGGCCAGCGCTTTTCCGTCGTGCGCGATTTCTGCGGCCATGGGCTGGGCCGGGTCTTCCACGACGCGCCGAGCATCTTGCATTTCGGCCGGCCGGGGACCGGACCGGTGCTGCGCCAGGGCATGTTCTTCACCATCGAGCCGATGATCAACGCGGGCGGGATCGACGTGAAGATCCTGGCCGACGGCTGGACGGCGGTGACCAAGGACCGCGCCCTCTCCGCCCAGTTCGAGCATTCGATCGGGGTGACGGACGAGGGCCACGAGATTTTCACCCTCTCCCCCAAGGGCCTCGACAAACCGCCCTACGATTTCGGCTAGGCCGCGCGCGGCCATGGCAAGCGTCCCGCCGGAGAAGCGAAGCCACTGGCTGGCCGAGGCTCTTGCGGCTC
>JABIRQ010000205.1 GCA_018699755.1 Rhodospirillaceae bacterium
AGCCCATGCAGACCGCGTCGACCGCGTAGCGTCGAAGGCCCGCTCCGCCCTCCCCGTCGATCGGCCCGACGACGGCCTCGGAGACCACGCCGTTTTCCGGCCCGATCGCTTCCGCCAGGACATGACCCCACAACACCGGCACCCCGGCCCGGCGCAACCGGGCGAGATAGCGCGCGCCGTCGCGCATCAGCCCCGGCGATGCGGCCAGACCCGCGAGGATATGGGGCAACGCCCAAGGACCTGGCCGGCGCGCTAATTCGGCCACCGCCACGACCTGGGCGCCGGCATCAACCATCTCGGCCGCGACCTGGACGTTGAGGGGGCCGTTGCCGGCGACGAGGATCCGGCACCCCGGCAGGACCCGGTAGGCGCGCAACAGGGTCTGCGCCGCACCCGTGGTCATGACTCCGGGCAGGGTCCAGCCGGGGGCGGGCAGGCCGCGCTCGTAGGCCCCGGTCGCCAGGACCAGCCGCCGAGGCCGCAGAACAGCCGCGCCGTCCGGCCCGGCCAGGGCGATCTCCGGCCCCGGAAAAGCGCCCCAAACCTGGGCACCGGACACCACCTTGACTCCCGCTGCGACGACGGCGTCGATCAGGCGGCCGCCGTCGCGGTATTGGCGGTCGCTCGGCCGTCCCTCGGCAAAAGCTTGGCCGGCGGAGAGCTGCTTGAAGAACTGGCCGCCCAGGGCCGGCCGCTCGTCGATCAGCGCGACCTCCGCCCCTGCCTCGCGCGCCGCCAGCGCCGCGGACAGGCCGGCCGGGCCGCCGCCGATCACCAGAACGTCCGGCGCGAGCGGATAGGCGGGTGCGGCCTCGCTCGATTCCGATTCCGTCACGGGCCGCACGGGTGGCAGGGAGTCGTCGCTTTCGACCGTCATACCGTCATGGAGCGCGGTCATGCAGGCCTGCCGATGGGGCATACCGTCGACGGCGACCAGGCATTCCTGGCACACGCCCATGCCGCAGAAGACCCCGCGCATGCCGCCCGAACCGTCATGGCGCAGGGCGAGCCGACCCAACGCGGTCAGCGCCGCCGCCAGGCTCTCGCCCGCCAGGCCCGTCAGCGCCTCGCCGTCGAAGGTGAAGCGCGCCGGCTCGGCGGTCGTGTGGGTGGTTCCCGTCTCTACGCGCATGGCCGTGGGAGGGTTTCGGTCAATCCGAATCGCGCCGCCAAAGCGCGGCCAAGGCCATCAGGCGGCGATCGCGCCAGGCGACCCGTTCTGCCCAGTCCCCGCGCGGCAGAAGGGCATGGCGTTCTGCCTCGACCCCAGCCACGAGTTCGTCCGTCCAGGGATCGTCCTGCCCCCTCTCCGCCCCCATGCGGGCGTAGGCCGGACCCATGCGCGTCGCGTGCTCCCGCACCCCGCCGCGATAGTTCAGATCGGCATTCTCGAACGGCCCGGTGATCGCCCAACGCCGGCCCGGGCCGGCAACCACCGCACGGTCGATATCCTCGGCCGTGGCGTAGCCGTCGCGAATCAGGCAATAGGCCTCGCGCAGCAGAGCGCCCTGCAAGCGGTTGAAGACGAAACCCTCGATCTCGCGTTTGACCACGATCGGAGTCTGCCCCGCCCTTTCCATCAGGGCGCGCGCGGACTCCACCGCCCCCGGATCCGTCCAGGGCGCAGGGACAATCTCGACGATGGGCACCAGGAAGGGTGGCGCGGCCGGATGGGCGATCAGGCAGCGACCGCGTCCCTCCAGGCCCTCGGTGAAACGGGAGGCGACGATGGCCGAGGAGGAACTGGCGAGCAACGCGTCCGGCGCTGCCAGGCGGTCGAGCTCGGCAAACACTGCGCGTTTGACCTCGACGGTCTCGGCCACGCTCTCCTGGACATGGACCGCGCCCGCGACCGCGTCGCCCGGATCGCGCGCCAGTCGGATGCGGGCCAGCACCGCGGACGGCGCCTCATCGAGCAGAGCGAAGGCGGAGAGATCCCGAAGGCTGGACTCGATCAAGCCCATGGCTTCGTCGAGGGCGCGCGGTTCCTTGTCGAAAAGGGCGACCCGATGGCCGGCCCGGGCGAACACGATGGCCCAGCCCCGGCCGATGGTGCCGCTGCCGATCAAGGCTATGGGCTGTCTCGCCTGCATGTCGTTGTCGCTCACCGCACCCGCCCTCACCCCGCCTGAAAGCAGTCAATCAGACGGCTTGGCCGAGTCAAGCCTGCCACCGCCTCGCCGTCCTCGCCAGGCGGGCGCCGAAGCGGGAACGACGGAAGCACTCATTCCGGAGCGTCGCGCCGGCCCAGCAGGATTCGACGAAAGCGGATCAGGAAATAGATCGCAAATCCAGGCGCGCCGATGGCCGCCGCGATCAGAAGCTCCTGCATGGCGCCGAACCAGATGAACACCGGCACCGCCAGGATGGCGTCGTCCGGATCGAAGCCGCCGCTGCCCTGAAGCTCGGCCGCCCGGCTGCCCTGGCGCGCCTCGATCGCCATGACGGCCCATAGGATGAGCGCGATCGCCCCACCCGCCGCGACGCCCATGGGGATCGACCAATGGCCGAGGACGCTGTCGCGCAGGCCGATGCCGAGGCCGACAAAGACCAACGCATTGCTGAGCGCATCGGACACCAGGTCGTAGACATGTCCGCCGGGCGAGGTGCGCCCGCTGAGGCGCGCGAGTTCTCCGTCGGCCCGATCCAGGATCGCGGACAGGACGAAAAGCCCCGCGCCGATGTTCCACCACAGGGGCTCGCCCACGGCCAGGGCGGCGGCCGTGCCAAATCCCGCCGCCAGGCGCAGGGTCGTGATCTGGTTCGGCTTGATGCTGGTTCGCACCAAGGGGCGCACCAGCACGCGCACGCCGCGATGTATCAGGGTGTTGTGGCTCATCGCCCGGTGGCGTCCGTCTTGCGTGGCAGTTGGGTGAGGCATTAGAGATATAGCCGCCGCATTCCAACAACAAAACGCGTCGGGCCACCATGATCAGTACACCCAAGCTCAGCGAGGCTCAACTCGCCGATTACCAGCGCGACGGCTATCTCGTGGCGCGCAGCGCCTTCGGCCCCGCCGAGGTCGCGGATATGGACCACTGGGCCAAGGAACTGGTGGCCATGCCGGAGGAGCCGGGCCGCCACTGGGTCTATTGGGAGGAAAGCCTGAAGGAGCCGGGCAAGAAAATCGTCAGCCGGATCGAGAATATCGCCCCCTTCCATGACCGCTTTCGGGCGCTTGGTGAAGCGTTGAAGACGATGTGCGCGCAGCTTTTCGGCGAACCCGCCGTGTTGTTCAAGGAAAAGATCAATTTCAAGATGCCGGGCGGCGGCGGCTTCGAGCCGCACCAGGATTCCCAGGCGGGATGGGAACGCTACGCCAAGGATTTCATCAGCGTCCTGGTCTGCATCGACGAAGCGACGATCGAAAACGGCTGCCTGAAGGTCGTGCCCGGCTTCCATGAGCGCGGGCTATACCGGGCCTGGGAACCGCTGACGGACAAGGACATGGAGGGCATGGAGTTCGTGCCCACCCCAACCGCGCCGGGCGACGTGATCCTGTTCGATTCCTATACGCCCCATGCCTCCGAGCCCAACATGACGGACCAGACGCGGCGCATCTATTTCGCGACCTACAACCGCCTCTCCGAAGGAGACCAGCTCGCGAAATACTACGCGGACAAGCGGAAAAGCTACCCGCCGGACATCGAGCGCGAGCCGGACAAGGAATACGTCTACCGGGTTTAGGCCGCCGCGCCTCGCAGATCCGCGCCCATCTCGGCGAGGGAGTCCGCCGCCGCCATGACGGCCGCGCGCATATCCGCCTCGTCGAGATCGCCGATACAGCCGACGCGGAAGGTCTCCGCCTCGGTGATCTTGCCGGGATAGATGACGAAGCCGCGCGCCTTCATACCTTCGTAGAGGGCGTCGAAATCGAAATTCGGATGATTCGGCCTGCGAAAGGTCACGATGATCGGCGCCTGCAGGGCTTCGGGCAAAAGGGGCTCGAAGCCCAGGCCCTTCATACCTTCGATCAGGACGGCGCAATTGCGCCGGTAGCGCGCCCCGCGCGCGGCCACACCGCCCTCGTCGGCATGGTCCCGCAGCGCCTGGCGAAAGGCGGCCAGCACCTGGGTCGGCGGCGTGTAGCGCCACTGCCCATTGCCCTCGAAACCCCGCCATTGATCGTGGAGATCGAGGCTGAGAAAGGGCGCGCGGCCCTTGGCCGCCGCCAGGGCGGCGATCCGGCAGATGACGAACGCCAGGCCCGGAACCCCTTGGAAGCACTTGTTCGACGACGCGGCCAGGGCATCGAAGGAAACCGCGTTCGAATCGAGAGGCAGCGCGCCGAAACCGCTCATCGCATCGATCATCAGGCGGCGGCCGGCAGCGGCGACAACCGCCGCGATCTCCGCCACCGGGTTCAAAATCCCGGATGTCGTCTCGCATTGAATCGCGACGACATGGGACAGGTCCGGATCGGCCGCCAGGAGGCGGGCGATCTCGGCCGGATCGTGGAGCTCCGTCTCCTTCACCGCATAGGTTTCGGTCCGCCGACCGATGCGGCGGCAAATTTCGATCATGCGCCGGCCATAGGCGCCGTTGACCAGAATCAGGGCTCCGGCGTCAGGATCGAGCAGGGTGCCGAGCATCGCTTCCACGGCGAAGGTGCCGCTGCCCTGGATCGGCACGGCCGTGAACTCCTCACCCAGGCCGGCAGCGGCGATCAGCCGGGCGCGCACCTCGGCGGTCATGGCGATGAAGGATTCGTCGCGCGAGCCCCAATCGTGGAGCATGGCCCGTTTGACCGTCGCCGTCGTGGTGAGCGGCCCCGGGGTGAGCAGCAGCGGATCGCCGTCGCGGGTCATGCCGCCGCGGCTCCCGGGTCGGTGACGAAGGCCTTGAAGCGCTGCGCCACCTCGACCGGCGTCACGGTCGGCCGTCCCAGATTCGGCATGGCGCCCGGCCCGAGCCGTACATGCAGCAGGCTTGGGCCGGCGGACGACAGGCATCGGGCGAGGCCGACCTCGAAGCCGCCCAGGCTGTCCGCGCGCATCGCGGTCCGATAGCCGCAGGCCACAGCGATGGCGGCGAAATCGACGCCAGACGAGACCGTCGCCTGGCCGCCCGTCGATTCATGCATGCCGTTGTCGAGCAGGACATGGACCAGATTGCCTGGCCGCTGCGCCCCGACCGTCGCCATATTGCCTAATTTCATGAGGGCGGCGCCGTCGCCGTCCAGCACCACGACCGGCCGTTCCGTGTTCAAGGCCACGCCCAGGGCCATGGCGCTCGCCCCGCCCATGGAACCGACCTGATAGAGGTGCTGGGGCCGGTCCGCGAGGGTGAACAACTCCCGCCCGCAAAAGCCCGTGGTCGCGATCACGGCGGCCGCGTCGGGAATGCCGGCCAGCAGCCGCTCCAGCGCTTCGAACCGCTTGGGGCGGGCATCGCCGCCGGTCAGATCGACAAGCTCGCCCGGCCCGGCGAGCAGGCGCGGCGCTTCGTCCAGCGCTTCGTCCGCCACAGCGCCCTTCGCCATGATGAAGGCATAAGGCAGATGCGTCTCTGCCATGCGGTCCAGGGCAATATCGAGGGCCGATTCCACGGCCTCGGCCCTGTCCGGAAAAGCCCCGTGGGGCACGCGCGCGTCATCCAGAAACCGTGCAGTGGCCTGCCCCATCAGCTCGTGCTGGGGTTCGTCCTTCAAACCCGGTTGACCCCGCCAAGTCACGATCATCAGCGTGGGGATACGGAAGGGCCAGTTGAGCGAGGTGAGCGGGTTGATCATGTTGCCCAGGCCGGAGTTCTGGCACATCACCACGCTGCCCTCGCCCGCCAGCCAGGCCCCGGCGGCGATCGCCACAGCCTCGCCCTCGCTGGTGGCGCCGACATAGCGGGTGTCGGAATCGCTGATGACCCGGTTAATGAGTGGGGTCAGAAAACTGCACGGCACACCGGTGTAGAAGCCCAATCCGCGCCGGCGCGCGGCGCCCAGAAAGTCGTCCGCAGCAATCATCGCATCAGGTCACGTTGCGCGCCTGGGCCAGGTCGAAGGCATCGTTCACGTCCAACCAATTCCCGGTCACATAGAGCACGACAGGCTGCTCCCCCGCCGCGATCAAGCGCATCAAGACGTCGGGCAGACCGGCGTCGGGCAGACTGCCGTCCGCCGCCATCGCATCCAGGGTCTCACCGACCAGCCGTGCGCCCCGCGCGCTCAATTTCATGAGGCCGACCCATTCGCCGTTCGCGCCGTCCAGATCGAAGCCAATGGCCTTCAGCCCGACCGGCGCATCGTCCAGGAAGTCGGTGGTATAGGGTACGGAACAACGCACCAGGTCGACGCTGCGCCGGGCCGTTCCGGACACCCGGTCGCGCCAGGCCGCATCGGCCACGACGGCAATATCGGCTTCGCTCTTCATCAGCATGTCGAGCACGAAGGGGCGGAACAGGATGTCGCCGTAGCTGACGACCACGGGCCGGTCGAGCTGGTCGCGGGCGCAGGCGAGGGAGGCGGCCTCTCCCGTCGACTCGTAGGCCTCGTTCGGCAGGATTTCGATGCCTTCGACATCAATCCGGTCGCGCCGGTAGCCGGCGACAACCGCGATATCGCGCACCCCCAGGGCGTTCAGGCTCCGCACTTGGCGGTGCAGCAGCGATTCGCCGCGCACATCGAGCATGCATTTCGGCTTCTCGGCCGTCAGATCGCCCAAGGCATCGCCACGGGTCGCGGCCAGGATGATCGCGCCGGCCTGCTCGTCACTCGCGCCGAGATACCGGTCCTCGGCCGCTTCCAGTTCCTCGTTCCCGGCCAGGGCGAAAATATCGCCCAGATGCGCCACTTCGTGCTCGACCCCGGTCAGACTTTCCTCTTCGAGGATCCGTCGGGAGGTTTCGCGCATCGCCGTCACCGCGGCGCGCAGGTTGTGATTGGCCCAGATGACGAGAGACACGTGCACGTCGCGAAAGCGATCGGTGGGCGTCGCGTAGTATTTCGTCGGCACAATGACGACCGGACATCGATTGTCCCATTCCCGGCAGAAAGCCAGGATCTCGTCCGGATCGGTCTTCTTGGAATGGATCAACAGGGCATCGGCCCCGGCCGCGTGATAGGCCTCGGCCCGGCGCAAGGCCTCAGCCATCCCCCAACCCGCGATCAGCGCTTCGATCCGTGCGACGACGCTGAAATCGGCATCGCTCTGGCTGTCCTTGCCCGCTTTGATCTTGCCGCAAAACTCGTCGATATCCGCCAAGGGCTGATTCTCGCCCAGGAAGGAATTCGTTTTCGGGAACTGCTTGTCTTCGATGCAGACGCCGGCGACTCCGCGCTGACACAGCTTTCGCACCAAGCGGCGGAAATTGTTGAAATTGCCGTAGCCCGTGTCTCCATCCAGCAGAATCGGAATACTGGTGGCGTCGGCCATGAACTCGATGACCTCGAGGACCTGGGTCCAGGACGCCTCGTTGTTATCGCGCACGCCGAGCGCGGCGGAGATGGACAGGCCGGAAGCCCAGATTCCCTCGAACCCGGTTTCCTCGACGATCTTCGCGGACAGCCCGTTATGGGCCTCCATGAGGAATCGCAGGTCGGGCGACGCCAGCATCGCGCGCAGGCGCGCCGCCTTGCTCATACGCGAGGAGACCGTTCGATCGTCCGCGACCGTCGGTTCGCGCTCGTCGGACCTCAGCACCACAGCCATAACCAAATCTCTGCATTTTTCGGGAAACGCGCATCGGTGCGTCGCCTGCCCCAACCATGGGGCGCAACATACCGGCCAGAGCCGAAAGCGTCATCAGTTTGTCACGCGAACTTCGCCCTGGACCGATCCACCGACCGTGGCATAGTGCGCGCCAATGCCCGATCGCGCCACCGCTCCCGCCCCTCTCATCGCCGGTTCCGACATCGCCGTCGCGGTCAGCATTCCCGTGCTCAAGCTTGTCGCGCGCGTCCTCCCGGAATCGGCCTGGTCCCGGTTCGGGCGCCTGGCGGCGCGAACCGGTCCGGATCCGGCCCGCTCGGGGCGCGCCGATCTCGATACGCGCATGCGGCAAATGTTGCGGTATGCGTCGAACGCTTCGGAACCGAACGCAGTTCTGGCGGATTTGCGCGCGCTGGAAATCGAAGCGGTGCTGCAAACTTGGCGCGCCGGCCAGCGGCCCGACTGGCACCCTAACCTGCGCTTGCTCGGAACCGAGCATCTCGACAGCGCGCTCGCCGCCGGAACGGGCGCCGTCCTCTGGGTCGGACATTTCGTCTTCGCCAGCCTGTTCGCGAAGATCGCCCTGCACGATGCCGGGTACGAAGTCTCCCATCTCAGCCATCCGCGCCACGGCTTTTCCCAGACCCGGTTCGGCATGCGCTTTCTGAACCGGGGCAAGCAGGAGATCGAAGCCAAATTCCTCGCCGAACGAGTCGAGCTTGCGCCGGCCAACCCGGCCATCGCCCTGCGGCGCCTCCAAAAGCGCCTAGCGGGCAACGGAATTGTTTCCTTCACCGCCGGGGTCGACGCCGCCCGGCCGGCCTTTCCGCCGTTTTTCGGCGACCGGATCGCCCTGGCGACCGGCGCGGCCGACCTCGCCCATCGCAGCGGCGCGCCGCTGCTGCCGGTTTTCGTCTGGCGCGACGAACCGGGGGAGATCGCGGTCGAGATCGAAGCGCCCCTGCCCGTCGATCGCGCGGCCCCGCGCCCAAAAAGCGGCGCGGCAGCGGCCAACGCCTTCGCCGAACGCCAAGCCATCCATGTCCGCGCCCGGCCTGAACAATGGCTCGGCTGGACTACTCTTCCGCCTCTGGAGGACGCCGGCTGATCCGGCCGGCGAGGGCGCGGCTCTCGGCGATCTGCCAGCCGACCAGGCCCGGGATGCCGAGCAGTATCTCCCGCCCGCGGGTTGCGAGGGAAACGGCCAACATCGCCTCCGCCGGCCAGCCGAACATGGCGCCCAACAGCACGAAGCCGCTTTCCTGAACGCCGATCCCGCTGGGCACGACGAAAAATGCGCCCCGGATCACCCCCGTCAGGCTTTTCAGCATCAGGGCTTCGAGAAAGCCGAGGGGCAGGCCGATCAGATGCGCGACGAGCCAGACCTCCAAGGCGAGAAATATGCGCGAGACGATCATCAGGAACACCGCCGCGACGAAACGCCAGGGCCTGCGATAGGTGTCCCGCAACGCCTCGTCCGACCGCGACGCGACATCCACCACGCGCGCCATACGGTCGCCAGTTCGCGCTCCCAACAGGGATTGCAGGCGCCGCGCGAGGGACCCGAGGGCGCCCGCCCGCTGCGCCAGGATGAAGCCCGCCGCCCCCACGCCCAGGCCGATGGTCGCGATCGCGGCGCCGCGCGCGATTCCGCCCTCCGCCTCCAGCAGGAAGAGGGCCCCCAAACCGATCAAGCCCCAGAGCCCGAGGGACACGGTTTGCACGGTCTTGTCGACGACAACCCCCGCGCCGACCAGCACGCCGGGCGAGCCGCCCTGGATCAGGATACGCGCCTTGACCACCTCGCCACCCAAGGTGGCCACCGGCAGCAACGTGTTGACTCCGCGCGCGACGAAGGTGCCCCAGACCACCCACCAATAGGGTGGCTTTCGGTCCGGCGGAAAGATCAGACGAAAACATTGGGAATCGATGCCGATCGTCGGCAAATAGACCAGGGGCAGCAGCAGAAAGCCCCAACCCATCGTGGCAAGCGAGCCCCATATCGCGCCGAGGTCGTGCAGCGAGATCAGATAGCCGGTCAGGGCAAGGCCGGCAAAAAGTCCGACAAGCGTCAGAAAGCGCATCGGGGAGAGGGCCTCGGCCAGGGTGGGGAAGAACAGGCCGACAGATTAGTCGCGTCACCGGCCGGGGGCCATAGCCCCCTGGGGCCATAGGGCCCATGGCGGTGGATATGCCGCGCGATCGCGAGGGACGGATTCCCCTCGCCACGGCCTTGTCCAGGAATACACTGAGGCGTCGCCTAGAGATCGGGGGAGCGCCAAATCATGAGCAAGTACGACGCCTTGTTCCAGCCGCTGCGCATCAAGGGGCTGGAGATTCGCAACCGCTTCTTGAGCACGAGTCACGCGCCGGCCTATGAAGACAACGGCCGCATCACCGACCGCTACATCGCCTATCAGGCGGAGAAAGCGCGCGGCGGCATCGGCCTGACCCAGATGGGCGCCACCACCGTCTCGCCCGAGAATTCCATCTATTACGGCCAGGTCGACGCTTCGACGGACCAGGTCGTTCCCGAATTCCGCAGAATGTCGGCCGCCATCCACGAGCACGGCGCGGCCTGGACCGTCCAGCTCACCCATGGCGGGCGGCGCGAGCGCTGGGACATTTCCCTTTGGCTGCAGGCCTTCTCGTCCTCCTGCCGGCGGGAACTGATCCACGGCTCCTTTCCCGTCGCGATGGAGGACCACGATATCCGCCGCACCCGGCGCAACTACGCCAAAGCGGCGCGGCGGGTGCGCGAGGGCGATGTCGACGGGGTGGAAATCTCGTGCCAGGCGGGCACCCTGATCGAGCAGTTCTGGTCGCCCGCCATGAATGCCCGGACCGACGGCTATGGCGGCTCGCTCGAAAACCGCATGCGCTTCGGTCTCGAAATCCTCGAATCGGTGCGCGACGCGGTCGGCGACGATTTTGTCATCGGCATCCGCATGCCCGGCGACGAGATGATGAAGGACGGGTTGAACCGCGACGATTGCATCGCCATCGCCAAGGCCTATGCCGCCAGCGGGTTGATCGACTTCATCAACGTCGTCGGCTCCCAGGCATCGACTCTCAAGGCCGAGGCCCAGCTCTGGCCGAGCATGTGGGTGCCGTCGGGCGCCTATCTCGACCTCGCCAAGGCCATCCGGGAAGAGGTTTCCCTGCCGATCTTCCATGCCACCCGCATCAACGACGCGGCGACCGCAGCCTATGCCGTGCAGGAAGGGCTGGTCGACATGGTCGGCATGACCCGGGCTTTCATCGCCGACCCCCATCTGGCGGAGAAGCTGCGCACGGGCCGGGACGAGGAAATCCGGCCCTGCGTCGGGGCCAGCTATTGCGTCGACCGGGTGATCAGCGGATTGGACGCCTTCTGCGCCCATAACGTGGCCACGGGGCGCGAGCTGGTCGTGCCCCAAACCGTCGGCAAGAGCGACGGCGCGAAGCGCAAGGTCGTGGTCGTCGGCGGCGGGCCCGGCGGGCTGGAAGCCGCGCGGGTCAGCGCCCGGCGCGGCCATGACGTGGTGCTGTTCGAAGCGGCGGACGAGTTGGGCGGCCAGCTCGTCCTGGCCGCCAAGGCGCCCTGGCGGCGCGAGCTGGGCGGGATCGCGATCTGGCTGGCGGCCGAGGTAACGCGCCTGGGGATCGATCTGCGCCTCAATGCCTATGCCGAGGCCGCGGACGTACTGGCCGAGGCGCCGGACGTGGTGATCGTGGCGACCGGCGGCCTGCCCAATCCCGGCTTTTTCGAGGGCGCGGAACTGGCGGACACGACCTGGGACGTGCTGGCCGGCGCCGTGCCCGTGGCCGGCGAGGTGCTGCTGTTCGGTGCCGAGCTCTTTGGGGAGCAAGCACTTGGCGACGGGCCCTTTAGCATCGACGCGGGCATCTCATTTGTGCGCGGCCGCCAGTACGACGACACTTTCGATATTGTTGCCGGTGAAGCGCCGTTTGACGGTGTCGATTGGCGGCGTGTGCCCCCGTTTCACGGGAGCGCGGGCGTGAAGTGGCAGCCTGAATTTCGATACGAGTTTGGTGGCTTCTTACGGGTTGACGAGGCGCATTTCGGCTTGGACTGGGCCGATACCCAAGATAAGTTGCACCCAAGTGATGTCAGCGATCCCCGCATCAATCCGGATGGAACGCCAGGCTGGGCGCGCTTTGACTTGGATTTCTCGGGGCCTCTTGGAGGCTCGACTGGCGGGGCTGGCCTGGGCGGGCCGTCGCGCTGGAGCATTGGCTTGCACAACCTTTTTGACACAAGCTACCGCATTCACGGATCGGGCGTGGACGCTCCGGGACTGACCTTGGCAATCGGGTTACACTGGGTCTCGTGAAGAGAAGAACACCAACTCTAAAGCAGCGTGAGAAGAGCGGGGGGACCCTCTCCGAACGGCATGCGGTGAAGAAAAAATCTCGCACTGAGCATGGCTTAGCTTTATCGGTGTTGCTTCACGGTGCGCTCGCTGCGGGTTTAGTTGGCATGAGTTTCTATGGGGGGGAGACGCCAAAACCCAGGCGAATCTACACCTTGAACTTTGGCGGGGAAGTCCAGCTGGCGGCAGCC
Organism: Rhodospirillaceae bacterium; assembly: GCA_018699755.1. Classification (GTDB taxonomy): domain Bacteria; phylum Pseudomonadota; class Alphaproteobacteria; order CADEGL01; family CADEGL01; genus JABIRQ01. The sequence continues at coordinate 12,211 of JABIRQ010000205.1, forward strand.
GAGGTTGCGAAAGAGACAGCCGAACCTCTCCTCCCTTTAGCCGCCGAACTGGAAGAGTTCGATCTTGCCGGTGGGGGATGGAACGTGGTGGGCGTGCCGGTTCGACCTGAACGGTTGCGCACAGAGCGGCTTGAGGTCGCTCCCGCTGAGTCCTTTGCGGATCATCTCCTCGACCCGGACTTCCTTGGACCCGAAGGCGCGCGCTCCCCCTTGCGACCTGATGCCGTCGAGTTTGATCAGGCCCCGAGTGTGGCGGCAGTTCCAGAGGATGCGCCGATAGAGCTCGATCCCCATACCCCAAATCGAATCGAT
>JABIRQ010000113.1 GCA_018699755.1 Rhodospirillaceae bacterium
GGCATGGAGGACGAAGCGGATATCCGGCTTGTCGATGCCCATGCCGAAGGCGATGGTGGCGACCACGACCACCCCCGGCTCGGTCATGAAGCGGTTCTGCACCCGCTCCTTCTCCGCGCTCTCCATGCCCGCGTGGAAGGCGTGGGCGTCGTGGCCGGCCTCGCGCAGCATGGCGGCGACCGCTTCGGTCTTGCGCCGCGACAGGCAATAGACGATGCCCGGCTTGCCCTTCCGCGCACCCACGAAATCGGCCACCTGGCGCTTCCAGCCCTGCTTGGGCTCGACCGCCAGGGTCAGGTTGGGCCGGTCGAAGCCGGTCGCGATCAGATCGGCCTCGCCACCGAACATCTTGGCCAGGATGTCGTCGCGGGTCGTGGGGTCCGCCGTCGCCGTGAGGCCGATCATGGGAATGCCGGGATAGCGCGCGCCCAGCCCGGTCAGCGCCTCGTATTCCGGGCGGAAGGCCGGGCCCCATTGCGAGATGCAATGGGCCTCGTCGATGGCGATCAGCTTGAGGTCCAGCCGCTCGAGCGCCGCCAGCATGCGCGGCGTCATCAGCCGCTCGGGCGAGAGATAGAGCAGGCGGATCTCCCCCGCCGCCACCCGATGCCAGACCGCCACGTTCTCCTGGCGCGAAATGTCCGAATTGATCGTCGCCGCCGCGATCCCGTTGAGCCGCAAGGCCGCCACCTGATCGCGCATCAGCGCGACCAGCGGCGAGACCACCACCGTCAGCCCGCCCAGCACCAGGGCCGGCAGTTGGTAGCACAGGGACTTCCCCGACCCGGTGGGCATGACCGCCAGGACATGGCGGCCGGCGAGCACGGCGGAGATCGCCTCCGCTTGACCCTCGCGGAGGCCGGAAAAGCCAAAGGACTCGCGGAGGGTGGTGAGGACGGTGGGGGGAAGGGACTGGTTTGTTCTAATTTCCAAGAGCTGAGAATTTCCTACGGAATTTAACAAACCAACACAGAACAGCTCGGCTATCTTCCCATATGTGGAGGCCTTAGAAAATTTGGGATGTGCCGTGCCGCAAACGCCCTATTGGATTGAGGTTGGACCATGTAGCTGATTTTGCCGAAAAGTTGAACCTTGCGCGCAAACAGCAGTTGAACAACCGAGTCCAAGATGTTCTGATTTAGCTGTCGGCGTTCGCAAGTTCTTGGAAATTTGATAAATACCGTTGATGGTTGAAAAGTTCACAGAATGGTAGTAGCCGTACAAAAGCATTAAGTTAGATAAATTCTTATGTGAAGTGAGAAAACATACACAAGATCACACATGGATAAAGAAACAAAAGGCGCTTGGATAATACATCACGGTCGGAAGATTGCGCTTCACATTGGCGCGGCATCAGACTATCCAGCCCTTGATGAATCCTCTAAAGCAGCCGAACTTTTGATGAGGTTAGGCCAGACTGATCAGTCAGTTCTGACGAAACCTCAAGCAGTAGCTGTGGCTAGAGCAGCAAATCTCAATCACCGTACCGAACTTCCCCACTATTTGAATATATTGGAGAAACGAAAGCTAATTGATATTTCTGGCGAAAATATTGCAATTTTAGGTGTCACCACAAGAAGTGTCTTAGCTCACGCAAATGATATTTTAGAAGATGGTGAGCCAAATGAATACGAGCAGGCTTCACTTGGTTTAGCAGAGTTAACATCCTCTGAGCTGCAAGAAAAGAAAAAATCTCTCGAATATATTAGCGATACTTATCATATAAGCAACCCAGATGTTAAAGATTTTGTAAATCAATCTATTGAGCTTGGATTTGTAGATTTTGAAGGTGATGGGGAAGACGGTTTATTATTCAATGGAAACTTATTTAAACGAAAGACTATTGTAAAAACGGGGAAAGTTCTTTCGTCATTATCATCAGAAGAAGAGGAAAGGGTGGTTGAATTTTCCCAGACACTACAGAGGTTGGGGTGTGTCCATTCGCGAACTGCTGATCGTATCTTAGGAGAGACGTTGTTCGAAAAATTAAAAGCGGCTGGATTTTTTGAAGTTAATATTGTGTCAAATGAACATGGAGAGCATGCATTTGTAAATTCTCCAGGGGCATTTCATAAGTTCGTAAATCCTTTTATTGATGATAGTTTTGATATGGCAAAATCGTTAGTGGCCGCGCTCAAGTACGGGATGACTTTGCGTAATCCTGCACAGGGTCGGATAATTAGTGTCGATTGGATACTGGGTGCCTTGATCAAGGGGCGCACAATCGGACCTGCGACGGCGATTGGCAATGACTATAGAGTTCTAGAAAACAATAGAGTGGTGCAATTGTCTCATGCTGGCGGCGGTATGTTTTCGATGAGGTTGTTGAAGCGCGAGATTGGCGAGCTCGCACTTGAGGTCCTTACGACTGGCGATGCGAACGCAGAGGCGATCAATGCCCCGCCAGGTTCCCCGATGACTGGATATATCGGTCCAGAAGAGAGTCGAACATTGCTTCGTCGCCGACAAAAGCCGCAGAGTAAGCGCGCAACTCGCGATATCCTGAGTTCGCTTAGGGGGGGAAGGTCGATCTAGTGGCCAAAAACGCTAAGGATACCAAAGGCCCAGCTCTCGAAGAGCTGCTTAGAGCATATTTTCTAAGGGGCGGGTTTTTCGCTGTGCGGGCAGTTCCTTTTCAGCATTTTGGCGAGGATTTAACCGACGTCGATATTTGGCTCTATGAAAGACCGACGGGTTCATCCCGGCGGAGGCTGATTGTCGACGCAAAATCGAAGACCAAACCGAAGGCGATTGAGCGGCTCTTTTGGACAAAAGGGCTTGCTGAGCTGTTGGACGTAGATGGCGCCTACATTGCCACAACCGATGCTAGGCCATTGTTGCGAGAATTCGGAAGAAAGCTCGGTCTCCTCGTTCTCGATGGCGCGGATTTGAAGCGGATTCAGAGAAGTGAAAAAATAATATTTCCAGAGAGATTATCGGAGGAGCAGTTTATTGATAAGATAAAATCTATTGATAAAATCAGAAGAAATAAAAATATAGAAGCTGTATTTCATGACATTAAAGCATCATTGTTAGATCAGTTCGGTCCGGCAACCGTCAATCGATCGCTAGAATATTTCTCTTTTTGTGCGGAGCAACTTACTCTGGTTCATCTAAATTCAAATTCAGCAGAAGTATTTGTTAGATTGAGCTATTTATCTGCGGCGATTGTTGCGCTATCGCTTGATTTTATTGGTTCGGAAATTTCCTTTCGAACAGCAGATGAGCGACGGTCTGCGTTTGAGAATGTAATCCGTTTTGGAAATTTGGATGAAGACTCTGGGTTGGCGCAGGTGCGATTGGCGACGGCTCTAATAGAAAAATATGTTCCTAATGGAGAGGCGATTTCAAGTTCTGTAACAGTGGGCTTGAAAAAGGATTTATCTATTATACCTGCGGATATTATTGGAGAATATATAGTAAATCATATGAAATTAGATGATTTGTTTAAAATGGCGAAAAAAATGGAATTTAGCAGTTACCTAAGAGAAATTCGATCATTTGATGAGCTTGATATTGATGCTCGTTCATTCTTAGCAGTATTGCTAGATTTCTCTCGTGTTGATCGAATGAAATTCGCAAAGTCTTGGACTGGTGTTAGTGCTGAACGTGATTATGATAAAAGCAATCACACGGACCTAAATGATGGTCCATTATTTCAAGAAAAAAGAGAAAAAAAATGAAATCGGAAATTATGTTTATTTCGATTAAATTGATATTCTTGGTAACAACGACATATTGCCGACGCTGAGAGCTTTTTATTTGAGAACTTCTAGTTTTGTGTGAGGGGATACACTACATGACCACCGCCGACCACGCCGCTCTGCGGCAACAAATCCTCGACTGGATCGAAGCCGATCGCGAGGCGCTGATCGCGTTCTTCTCGGGCTTCGTCGCGGCGGCCTCGCCCAATCCGCCGGGGGATACCACGGTGGCGGTGAAGCATTTGACGGATTTCCTCGACGGCGAGGGGTTGCCCTACCGGATCGTCGATCCGGAGCCGACCATGGCGAATATCGTCGGCTCGTTCGACGGCGGGGCGGGGCCGGGGCGGCATCTGGTGCTGAACGGGCATATCGACTGCTTCCCGGTCGATCCGGACGACGACCGCTGGACCCAGCCGCCCTGGAGCGGCGCCATCGCCGACGGCAAGGTCTGGGGCCGGGGCGCCGCCGATATGAAATGCGGCACCACGGCCGGGGTCATGACCTATCGCTATCTCCACCGCCTGAAGGACCATCTGAAGGGCAAGCTGACCCTGACCTGCGTCTCGGACGAGGAGACCTTCGGGCCCTGGGGCGCGCGCTGGCTGATCGAGAACGAGCCCGAGGTGCTGGGCGATGTCTGCCTGAACGGCGAGCCATCGAGCCCCTACACCATCCGCTTCGGCGAGAAGGGGCCGCTCTGGCTGCTCATCGAGGTCCGGACGCGCGGCGCGCACGGCGCCTATCCCCACCAGACCGACAGCGCCAGCAAGATCGCCGCCGTCCTCGTGGGCGAGCTGGAGAAGGTGACGGAGATCGAGGCCAACATGCCCGACAACGTCTTCCGCGCCCTGGGCCAGGCCCATGAGGCGATGGACAAGGCAATGGAGCCCGGCGCGGCGGAGATCGTGCCCAAGGTCACCCTGAACATCGGCATCGTCCAGGGCGGGCTGAAGGTCAACATGGTGCCCGATCATGTGCGGATGGAGGCCGATATCCGCGTGCCCGTGGGCATCGAGAAGGAACAGGTGCTGGCCGTCGTCGACGAGATCATGGCCCGCTATCCCCAGGCCAGCTACGAGGAGATGAACTACACCCCGCCGAGCTGGTGCGAGCCCTATCACGAGATGGTCGAGATCCTGCAGAAGAACGCCAAGGAGAGCGGCGGCTACGACCCCGTGCCGATCGTCGGCCTGGGCGGCACCGACGCGCGCCTGTGGCGGCACAAGAACATCCCGGCCTATGTCTACGGCCCGCCGCCCACGGGCATGGGCACGGCGAACGAGCATGTCGAGATCGAGACCTTCCTGCACATCGTCCGCACCCATGCCCTGAGCGCGCTGGACTACATGGTCAAGGCGGCGGAGTAGGGGGGTGGGCACGGTTGCGGCTCCCCGGCGTCACCCTTCGAGACGCGGCCTTGCGGCCGCTCCTCAGGGTGAGGACGTGCGGGTCGGCGCGCATCTGCCCTTCGCATCCCGGCGTCACCCTTCGAGACACGGCCTTGCGGCCGCTCCTCAGGGTGAGGATGTGCGGGTCGGCGCGCATGTGCCCTTCGCATCCCGGCGTCACCCTTCGAGACGCGGCCTTGCGGCCGCTCCTCAGGGTGAGGCTGTGCGGGTCGGCGCGCATCTGCCCTTCGCATCCCGGCGTCACCCTTCGAGACGCGGCCTCGCAGCCGCTCCTCAGGGTGAGGTTGTGCGGGTCGGCGCGCATCTGCCCTTCGCATCCTGGCGTCACCCTTCGAGACGCGGCCTCGCAGCCGCTCCTCAGGGTGAGGATGTGCTGATTTTCGAGTTCCTTCCTTCGTGTCCTCATCCTGAGGAGGCCGCGCAGCGGCCGTCTCGAAGGGTGGGGGCACGTCGCACCGTGTTTGGAGCCGCTCCATGACCATGCCGCGCGCCTATTGGGCGGAGATGACGACCGAGGAGGTCGCGGGGCTGGAAGGCGCCGGGCTGGTGGCGATCCTGCCCCTGGCGGCGATCGAGCAGCACGGGCCGCATCTGCCGCTCTCGACCGATGCCGATATCTGCGCCGGGATTCTCGCCGCCGCGATGGCGCGCCGGTCGCCGGGCCTGCCGGCGACGGCCCTGCCGCCGATCCTGGTGACCAAGAGCGACGAGCATGCCGGCTTTCCCGGCACCTTGAGCCTGACGGCGGAGACCCTGGTCGATGCGATCTGCCAGACGGCGGCGGGTCTGGCTCGGCTCGGGCTGCGCAAGCTGGTCCTGCTCAACGGCCATGGCGGCAACCGCGACATCATGGGCCTGGCTGCCGGGCGGCTGCGGGCCGAGCACGGCATGCTGGTCGCCAAGGCCAACACGTCTGATCTCTACGACGCGGGTACCGCCGTGGGCGGGGAGGAGGCCAGGCTGGGCATCCATGGCGGCGCGGTCGAGACCGCCCTGATGCTGCATCTCAAGCCGGACCTGGTGCGCAAGGACAGGATCGCGCGGTTCGAGTCCCTGACCGCCGCGATGCGGGAAGAGGGCTACGAGAAGCTCTCGCCCCAGGGGCCGCACGGCTTCTACTGGCATGCCGGGGACCTGAACCCCGCCGGGGTCGTGGGCGACGCGACGAAAGCCACGGCGGCCCTGGGCAAGGCCCTGACCGGGCAGGCCGCCGACTCGCTGATCGCCCTGCTGGAAGAGGTCCACCGCTTCGATGTCTCGCGCCTGGTTTAAGCGTAGACCTGACCGCGCGCCCTTCGATCTCGCTCGCGAAACATTGAAGCCTGTTGAGCCCTATCGAACCCTGGGGAGCCGAGACAGGCGGGGCCGAGCATCGTATAAGGGCGGTCAGCCGTTTTCATGAATTCCGCCGGAGCCGCCATGCGTTTCGCCGCCCTCGTTTCCGCCGCCCTGCTTCTTGCGCTGCCGCCCGCCGCGGGCGCGCTGGCCCAGGGGGTGGGCCTCCTGGACCAGTTCGCGGCGATCGACGCGAACGGCGACGGCGCGCTGGTTCCCGAGGAGACCCTCGCCTTCGAGCGCAAGGTCTTCGCCCAGTTGGACGAGGACGGCGACGGCGCCTTCAGCCGCGCCGAGTTCGTCGCCATCCTGGAGCGCCAGGCGGAAGCGGCGGGGGGCGACAAGGCCCAGGCGGACCAGCGCCGCGCGATCTGGACCCAGCGCTTCGACGGGGTGGATTTCGATCAGGACGGCATCGTCACGGCGGCCGAGTTCGATCAGGCCCACGCGTTCCGCTTCGCCTCCAAGGACACGGACGGCGACGGCCGCCTGTCCTTCGCCGAATTCGGCGCCGTCCCCGCCCTGCCCAAGCCGGGGGGATGAGCCTGTCCCGCGCGGGCTGAAGACCGCATCGCGCCCGCCATCCTTCGAGACGCGCGCTTGCGCGCGCTCCTCAGGATGAAGGGGCCGTCTCGAAGGGTCCGGTCGCGCTTTTCGGGGGACGACGAAAGCTAGGCCGCGCTACCCCACATGCTCGGCGAAGAAGGCCAGGGTGCGGTCCAGGGCCGTCGCGGCGCAGCTTTCGTCGTAATCGCCGCGCTGGTCGCAGTTGAAGCCGTGGCCGGCGTCGTAGACGTGGACGGTGGAATCGGGCCGGGCGGCCTTGACCGCCTCGACATCGGCCATGGGGATGCCGCCGTCCTTCTCGCCGAAATGCATCATGACCGGGCAGTGGGGTTTCTCGTCCTTGTGTTGGGCGATCTGGCCGCCGTAATAGCAGACCGTCGCCGCCGGGTTGAGGCGGGTGGCGGAGAGAAAGGCGACCGAGCCGCCCCAGCAATAGCCGACCGTGCCGGTCTTGCCCGCTTTTGCGGCTTCCTTCATCGCCGCCGCCACGTCCATCAGCGGGCCGTCCCAGCCGACGGCCGCCCGGTGGTCTCGGCCCTTCTCGATATCCGCCGGCGTGTAGCCCAGCTCGATGCCCGGCCGGTCGCGGTCGAACAGGGCGGGGGCAATGGCGAGGTAGCCGGCTTCCGCGAAGCGGTCCGCGACCCCGCGCATGTGGTCGTTGACCCCGAAGATCTCCTGGATCACCACCAGTCCGCCCTTGGGCGTCCCCGAGGGCTCAGCCCGGTAGGCCGCGCAGGCGAACCCGTCCTCGGCCGTGAGCTTGATCGTCTCGCCCATCGTCACTCTCCCTCTCGCGCCGCTTCGCTCGGCAGCGATCCTAGAGGCGCGGGCAGGCGCGGCGCAACGCCGCCTCGGACCCGACCGCGCTATACGTTGAAGCGGAAGAGGATGACGTCGCCGTCCTGGACCGTGTAGTCGCGGCCCTCCAGGTGCATCTTGCCGGCGGCCTTGGCGCCCTGCTCGCCGCCGCAGGCGACGAAATCGTCGTAGGCGATGGTTTCGGCGGCGATGAAGCCGCGTTCGAAATCCGTGTGGATCGCGCCGGCCGCGCCCGGCGCCTTGGTGCCGCGCGCCACGGTCCAGGCGCGGCTCTCCTTGGGCCCCGAGGTGAAATAGGTGATGAGGTCGAGCAAGCCGTAGCCGGTTCGGATGAAGCGGTGCAGGCCCGGTTCCTCCAACCCCATGGAGGTCAGGTATTCCGTCCGCTCCGCCGGATCGGAGAGCAAGGACAACTCGGCCTCGATGGCTGCGGAGATGACGACGTATTCCGCGCCCTCGGCGGCGGCGCGAGCGGCCACCGCCTCGGTGTGGCGGTTGCCCGCCGCGGCGTCTTCTTCCGAAACATTGGCGACGTAGAGCACGGGCTTGGCGGTCAGCAACTGCAGGGCGCGAAACTCGCGCCGGTCGGCCGGGTCGACTTTCGCCGTCCGCGCCGGCCGCCCCTCGTGCAGCGCCTCCTGGGCCAGCCGCATCAGCGCAAGGCTCCGCGCCGCTTCCTTGTCGCCGGACTTGGTGCGTTTTTCCGCCTGATCCGCGCGCCGCTCCAGGCTTTCCAGATCGGCCAGCATCAGTTCCGTTTCCACGGTTTCCGCGTCGCGCAGCGGATCGACGTCGCCCTCGACATGGGTGACGTTGTCGTCCTCGAAGCAGCGCAGGACATGGGCCACCGCCTCGACCGCGCGGATATGGCCCAGGAACTGGTTGCCGAGTCCCTCGCCCTGGCTCGCTCCGCGCACCAGGCCGGCGATGTCCGTGAACTCGATCTGGGTCGGCACGACGGCCTTGGACTTGGACAGTTCGGCGATGCGGGCCAGGCGCGGGTCGGGCACCGGCACCCGGCCGACATTCGGCTCGATCGTGCAGAAGGGATAGTTCGCGGCCTCGGCCGTGGCATTGGCCGTCAGCGCGTTGAACAGGGTCGACTTGCCGACATTGGGCAGGCCGACGATGCCGCAGTTAAAGCCCATCTTCGTTTCCCGTGCCTTCGTCCGTTTCGTTCGGCTTCTTCTCGTCCGGCGATGCCTGGGCGGCGGGCCGGGGCGGTTTGGGCGGTTTCGCCTCCACCGATTTCGGGGGGGCGGTCAGCATGGCGATGCGGCTCATGAAATCGGAGTCCCGGCGCTGGACCAGCAGGGCGATGCTGTCGGCCACCGCGTCCAGGAGGGTTTCGAGCCAGGGGCCGTCGGCCTTGGCGAAATCGCCCAGCACATGGCCGTACACCCGGTCCTTCTCGCCCGGATGGCCGATCCCCAGGCGCACGCGCCAGAAGTCCGGCCCGATATGGCTGATGATGCTGCGGATGCCGTTATGACCGGCCGCGCCGCCGCCCAGCTTCACCTTGACCTTGCCCGGGCGGAGATCGATCTCATCGTAGAGCACATAGGCGTCGCCCGGCGCCATCTTGAAAAAGCGCAGGGCCTCGCCGACGGCCTGGCCGGACTCGTTCATGAAGGTCTGGGGTTTGAGCGCGAGGATCTTCTCGCCGTCGATCTTGCCCTCAGCGGCCAGGCCACCATGGCGCGCGCGCCAGGGGCCGAGGTCGTGGCGCCGATGAATCGCGTCCAGGACCATGAAGCCGATGTTGTGGCGGTTGCGTTCGTAGCGCGGGCCCGGATTGCCCAGCCCGGCGAGCAGAAACATGAGCGCGTTCCGGCGCCTGGAGGAGGACTAGTCCTCCTTGCCGCCGTCCTTCTCGCCTTCGCCCTCTTCGCCTTCGCTCTCCTCGCCCTCTTCGCCTTCGCCCTCTTCGCCCTCTTCGCCTTCGGCGTCCTCGGGCTCTTCGGGTTCGACTTCGATGGTCGGGGCAACGAGGGTCGCAACCGTGAAGTCGCGGTCCTCGGCGGGGCGCACGCCGTCGGGAAGGGGCACGGCGCTGATATGGATCGAATCGCCGACCTCGGTGCCGGTCAGGTCGACCACCAGATTCTCGGGGATGCTGCCGGCGCGGCAAATGACCTCGACTTCGAAGCGCACGACGTTCAGCACGCCGCCGCCCACCAGCCCCGGGCTCTGTTCTTCGTTGATGAATTCGACCGCCACGTCGACGTTGATCTGGGTGTTCTCGGTCACCCGTAGGAAATCGACATGCAGGGGCGCGTCCGTGACCGGATGATGCTGCACGTCGCGGGGCAGGACCCGCGTCTTCGCCCCCTCGATCTCGACATCCAGCAGGGTGCCGAAGAAGGACGGCTTGCGCAGTTCGCGGTCCAGCAGGTTCGCCTCGATGGCGATCGATTCGGCGTCGCCGTCGCCGCCGTAGATGATCGCGGGCACACGGCCCTCGCGTCGCGTGGCGCGTGCGGCGCCGGTGCCCGATCCGCTGCGCTTGGTTGCAGCAAGTCCGTGTGTCTCAGCCATCGTCTTCTCTCCTGTCCGCGGGCCGCTCCGGGCGGCCGTGCGGAATTCCTAATCGAACAGGCTGGATACCGAGGATTCCTCGCTTATCCGCCTGATAGCTTCGCCCAGCAGCGGTGCCACGGTGAGCTGCCGGATACGGCTCGAAACGCGGACCGCCTCCGTCGCCGTGATCGAATCGGTGATCACCATCTGCTCGATCGGCGAAGCGGCGATCCGGCCCACCGCACCGCCGCTCAACACGCCGTGCGAGACGTAGGCATGGACCGAAACGGCCCCGCGATCCATCAGCGCGACGGCGGCGTTGCACAGGGTGCCTGCCGAATCGACGATGTCATCCACCAGGATGCAGCGCCGGTTCTCGATGTCGCCGATGATGTTCATAACCTCGGATTCACCGGCGCGTTCGCGGCGCTTATCTATGATTGCGAGGTCCGCGTCAAGGCGGCGCGCGATGATGCGCGCGCGCACCACGCCGCCCACGTCGGGCGACACGATGACCAGGTCGTCGCCGTTGAACTGCTCCTTGATGTCTTCGACGAAGACCGGGGCGGCGAAGAGGTTGTCGGTCGGGATGTCGAAGAAGCCCTGGATCTGGCCCGCATGCAAATCCATGGTCAGAACCCGGTTGGCCCCGGCCGTGGTGACGATATCGGCGACCAGCTTGGCCGATATCGGCGTTCGCGGCCCGGTCTTGCGGTCCTGCCGGGCATAGCCGTAATAAGGGATGACGGCCGTGATGCGCCGGGCCGAGGCACGCTTGAGCGCGTCGAGGCAGACCAGCAGCTCCATCAAATGGTCGTTGGCGGGATAACTCGTCGACTGGATGATGAAGACGTCCTCGCCTCGGATATTATCGAGCAGTTCGACGAATATCTCCATGTCGGAGAAGCGCCGAATGCTGACTCCGGTGAGGGAGACGTCGAGATAAGCGGAAATCGCCTCGGCCAACGGCCGATTGCTGTTGCCGGCGATGATTTTCATGCGCGCCGCGATCCGTTCGATTCGTGAGCTGATTCGCTGGAAATTACGCTACGGACCTCCCCCGGCCCGACAGGCGCGGCAATCTAACAACCCTCGGCGGGGCTGTAAACGACCGAACGCCAGGCGGATGCCCGCCGCGCGATTCGGTCAATAGAGGGCGAGGATGAGCAGGGCCGATGCGGTGAGACAGCCGACCACCCGGCCATGGTTCCAGGCCGTCCAGATCGAGAGGTATCGGCGCCACAACGCGGCGTCCTCGGCCCTCTCGGCGCTGCTCGCGGCGGCCAGCGCCCGGTTCAGCGGCACGTTGAAGGCCATCGTCACCAGGATGCCGCCGACCAGATACAGCGCGCCGCCGGCTGCGAGCCAGGGCGCATGGGGCGCGCTCCAATCCGCCAGCGAAAGGGCGAGGAGCACGGCGCAGAGGGCGCCCGTCCCGAAGAAGACGGCAAAGAACAGCGGGTTGAGAATGGCGAGGTTGATCGACTGCATCGCGGCCATGCCCCGATGCGCGGGCAAACGGTCGAGTGCGGGCATCACGCAGACGGAAAACGCGAAGAAAAGGCCGCCGATCAGGGCACTGCCGAGCGCCGCCGGCAAAGCGAGGACGAACAGGAGCGTGGCAGTCATCGCACTCCGTTTCGGATGCGGGCGGTTTCCGCATCCCGCCTGCCGCGGGGCTGCCGCCTTAGACGGCCCAGGGGCCGAGGGACGCGCCCGACGCTAGGCTTGGTCTTCGGAGTCGGCCGCGGGCGGTGCGTCCGGGTTGCTTTCTTCCTTACGCATCTCGGCCTCGATCCGCTTGGCCTCAGCCTTGGCGGCCTTCTTTTCCTTCTTGCGGAGCTCGCGCTGGTGCTTCTCGAAGCTGTAATTGGGTTTACGGGCCATGGTTCCTTCCTGGTCGGATCGGTGGTGGGAATTCTAGGGTCGCGCGCCGCAGGCGCAAGGCTCAGGCGGCGCGGTTCGCATGATCGCCGCGGCGGCGCGGACGGTTGTTCCGCCGGCGCGGCCCTGCGGGCTTGCCGCCGCGTGGGCTCTCCGGCGCGGCGACCCGGGGCGGCATCGTGCCGCCTTCCACCGCGATCGGCTTGCGGATCAGCGCGTTGATGGCACGCAGATAGTCGCGTTCGCTGGAATCGCAGAACGATATCGCCGCGCCGCCGGCACCCGCCCGGGCGGTCCGCCCGATCCGGTGGACATAGACCTCGGCCTCGTTCGGCAAGTCGAAGTTGACGACGTGGCTCACCCCGGTGACGTCGATGCCGCGGGCGGCGATATCGGTCGCCACCAGCACACGGACGCGGCCCTGGCGAAAGCTTTCCAACGCGCGCTGGCGCGCGTTCTGGGCCTTGTCGCCGTGGATGGCCTCGCAAGCGATTCCGGCCTTGGCGAGCTGCTTCGCGACCCGGTCGGCGCGCCGCTTCGTGCGGGTGAAGGCGATGACGCGCGAGAAGCTCTCATCGGCCATCAGATCGCATAGCAAGCCGAATTTCCCCGGCCCTTCGACGAAATGCACGGTCTGGCGAATCGCAGCGACCGTGACGGCCTTGGGCGCGATGTCGATGCGTGTCGGCTCGTGCAGGATCTCGCGGGCGAGACGCGTCACCTCCGGCGGCATGGTCGCCGAGAACAGGAGCGATTGCCTGTCGCGGGGCAGGGCCCTGATGATCTTCCGCACGTCCGGGATGAAACCCATGTCGAGCATGCGGTCCGCTTCATCGAGCACTAGATGCTCGACGAAGCCGAGATCGAGATGGCCCTGGGCCACGAGATCGAGTAGCCGGCCCGGGGTGGCGACGACGATGTCGACGCCGCGCCGCAGGCGGTCGGTCTGGCGGCGTTGCGGGACGCCGCCGAAAATCACCGAGACCCGCAGGCCGGAATTCTTGCCGTAGGCGGCGAAGCTGTCGGCGATCTGGGCCGCCAATTCGCGCGTCGGCGCGAGGATAAGGGCGCGCGCCTCGCGCCGGCGCTGCCCCAAGCTCAACTGCTGCACGATGGGCAGGGCGAAGGCCGCGGTCTTGCCGGTGCCCGTCTGGGCAATGCCGATCACGTCCTCGCCGTCGAGCAGCAAGGGGATGGCGCGGACCTGAATGGGGGTGGGGGTGTCGTAACCCCTGGCGGCGAGCACGCGGCGAATGGGCTCGTCCACGCCAAGGTCGGTAAAGGTCGATAGGTTGGTCAAGAGAGTGGATCTTTCTGTTGTCTCTATACGGGCGCGCTTATGGCCCCGCTGGGTCGCCGGCCAACAAGAATGCGGGCCGGCGGGCCCATAGGTTACGGGCGCCCGTCGGATGTTTCGCGTCCACGCGCGTCTGGAGGCGTTGAGGAGTAAAGGAATAAATCCCGCGATGGGACCGTTCGAACGGAACGGAATTTGCGCGATCGCGGGCTCTTCGAGCGTATCCCGAAGAAAAGGAAACGGCCTGCGGCGCTATTCCGCCTGCAGGTTCACGGCCTTGGGGCCACGCGTGTCCGGCTGGATCTCGAAGGTCAGCTTCTGGCCTTCCTGAAGGTCGGACATGCCGGCGGCCTCGACGGCGGAGATATGGACGAACACGTCCTTGGATCCGTCATCGGGGGCGATGAAGCCGTAGCCCCGGGCATTGTTGAAGAATTTTACGGTACCTGTGGTCATCGTCATGCTTTCACTTGAAGGTTGTCCGGGCGGAATTGGTTCCGTCCGGGGCGCGTGTCCATACAGATTTTTGAGGGAGCAATGGCCCGCCGCATGGCGGCGGATTGGTCACAGAAAAGACTGTCGAACCGTCACGGACCTCATATGCCCACAATGGCGCGGATTTGCAAGCAATTTTCGAATGGCCAAAAATTCGCGCCGGTCGATGGTAAATGAAGTCCAATAGAAACGCTTTTCTCGATTTCAAAATCCTTGCGCTCATGAAACGAATACTTACCGGGTGCCGGCGGCGCCCGCGGCGTGGCGCGGGCGCCCCGGCCGGCCTGCCAATTTTGTCGTCTCGGGCACGTGGATTCCGTGGCGTATGCGCTATGATGCGAAACCGGGTGCGGTGGCAATTGCCGCCGCGGCTTTCGTGAATGAGGGAGAGGCGAAGATGGATGCAAGCGGTGGTGCGGAGCTGAAATCGGTCGGCAAGCGGCCGATCCGTCCCGACGGCTGGGACAAGGTCACGGGTCGTGCGGAGTTCGGCGCCGATCTCTCTGCCCCCGGCATGCTGGTCGGCAGGATTCTGCGTAGCCCCCATGCCCATGCCCGCATCAAATCCATCGACACTTCGAAGGCGGAAGCGTTGCCGGGCGTGAAATCGGTGGTCACGGCCGCCGACATGCCGGTGGTGAGTTGGGAGCCCGACGTCATGGGATACGTCCCCGCCAACTACGGGCACATCTCCGAGAACACCATAGCGCGTGACAAGGTGCTCTACGACGGGCACGCCATCGCCGCCGTCGCCGCGACCAGCGCGCGGATCGCCGAGAAGGCGCTCGGCCTGATCAAGGTCGAATACGAAATCCTGCCTCATGTCCTCGACGTGTCCGAAGCGATGCGGCCCGATGCGCCGATCCTGCACGAGCGGCTGCGCACCGAGGGCTTGGGCAAGAAGACGCGCAAGGCTTCGAACACCGCTCTGCGGGTCGAGTATTCGATCGGCGATGTCGATGCCGGCTTCGCCAAGGCCGATGTGATCGTCGAGCGGACTTTCCGCACCAAGCCCGTCCACCAGGGCTATATCGAGCCCCAGGCGGTCCTCGCCAGTGCGTCCCACGACGGCCATGTGGACATCTGGTGTTCGACCCAGTCCCAATTCGTCGTGCGCACGGTCTGTTCCAAGATCCTGGGCATGAAGACCTCGCAGATCCGGGTCTATCCGACCGAGATCGGCGGGGGGTTCGGCGGCAAGATCATTCCGTTGATCGAGCCGGTCGCGGCCCTGCTGTCGCGCAAGTCCGGGCGGCCGGTGAAGATGGTCGCCAGCCGCGAGGAAGTGTTCCGCGCGATGGGCAACGCCCCGGGCAGCCACAGCAAGGTCAGGATGGGGGCGATGCGCGACGGCAGGATCGTCGCGGCCGATATCGAGGTGAAGCTCCAGGCCGGCGCCTATCCCGGCGCGCCGATCCAGTCGGGCGCGGGCCGCGCCTTCGGCTTCTACTACATCGAGAACGCGCGCGCGGTCGGCTACGACGTCGTGGTCAACCAACCGAAAACCAGCGCCTATCGGGCGCCGGGCGCGCCTTGCGCCCTGTTCGCGGTGGAGAGCGTCGTCGACGATCTCGCCAAGAAACTGGAGATGGACCCGCTCGAGCTGCGCATCATCAACGAGGCGCGCGAGGGCACGAGCACGGTCATGGGGCCGCCCTTCAACGTCATCGGTTGCGACGAGGTGCTGCGCACGGCCAAGGCCCATCCGCACTATTCCGCACCGCTCAAGAAGGGGCAGGGGCGCGGCGTGGCTTGCGGCTTCTGGTTCAACAGCGGCGGCGAGTCGAGCGCGACCCTGACGATCAATGAGGACGGCACGGCGGCCCTGGTCTCGGGCAGCCCGGACCTGAGCGGTACGCGCATTTCCCTGGCCCAGATGGCGGCCGAGGAATTGGGCATCGACGTCTCGCTGATCACGCCCACGGTCGGCGATACCGGTTCCGTCGGCTACACCTTCCTGACCGGCGGCAGCCGCGTCACCTTCGCCACCGGCATCGCAGTGGTCGAGGCCTCGCGCGATGTCGTCCGCCAAGCCTGCGAGCGGGCCGCCAAGCAGTGGGATATTCCGGCCGAGGCGGTGAAATGGGAAGACGGCCACGCCCTGCCGGTCAGCCCGAACGCGGGCGATTTCCCGCCGATGAGCCTGGCCGAGATCGCCGCGAGCACGACCAAGACCGGCGGCCCGATCGCGGTCAGCAAATCGGTCGATGCGCCGCATCTCGTCGGGCCCGGCTTCGGCACCCATATCTGTGACGTCGATGTCGATCGCGACACCGGCCGGGTGACGGTCCTGCGCTACACGGTGGTCCAGGATGTCGGACGGGCGATCCATCCGTCCTATGTCGAGGGCCAGCTCCAGGGCGGCGCTTCGCAAGGTATCGGCTGGGCGCTGAACGAGGAGATGTTCCACGGCGCGGACGGACGGCTGCAGAATGCGGGCTTCCTGGATTACCGTATTCCGCTGACCTCCGATCTGCCGATGATCGACACGGCCCTGGTGGAAGTGCCGAACATTCATCACCCCTACGGCGTGCGCGGCGTCGGCGAAACGGCGATCTGTCCGCCGGCCGCGGCGGTGGCCTTGGCCGTCAGCAACGCCATCGGCATCCGCATGACCGAGCTGCCGCTCTCCCCGACCCGCATCCTCGCGGCCCTCAAGGCGAAGGACGCGAACGGCGCGGGCTGAGGACGGGAAGAACCGCCGCTTCCCTTCTCCTGACGGGGAGGGGAGGCGGCCCTAGAACTTCGGGTTCGGCTCGCTGAGGCGCTCCAGGATGGCGGTGATGCCTTCGGCGGCGCCGCCCGCGGCGGCATAGGCCGTTTCGCCCCAATGGCCGTCGAGCGCGCCCTCGGGCACCACGTTCTCCAGATTGACCACGCCGACCTCCTCGCCGCCGGGGGTCATCACGCTCCAGCTCATCGCCACTTTCTGGGCTCCCGAGCGGGGCGTGCCGGCCTCGACGGTGCCCATGATGACGGCCGTCGCCTCGGTCAGGTCGTTGGTCACCTCGTAGCCGGCTTGTTCGAGGAAATAGCGGATGGCCCGGGGAAGCTGCTGGTCGCCGTCGCCGGGCGCACCTTTCACCGGCATGATCGCCACGACAGCGCGCGCGCGCGATCCCGTTCCGACGCCGGGCAGTTCCTCCTGGATGAAAGACGCGACCTGGGGCGCCGCGCCGCCCGTGATCTGTTCGACGGTGGTGTCCTGGCCCTGCTCCCAGGCCTGTTGCGCGACCGTCTCATGCTGCAGGTGGCTGCCGACCAGGCCGCCTTCATGGTCGCGCAACTCCCACAGCACCAGAAGTTTGCTTTGGCTTTCGTCGATCGGCGACGCGGCGATCCGCGCCGTTAGGAAATAACTGGCGGCGTTCCGGATGGTGGTGCTCGCGGGCACGTTGGCCTCGGCCAGGGCTTCCGCCATCGCCTCGGCCAGCTTGTCCGCTGTCTCCGCGTCCACGCCCTCGATCTTGCTGACCAGGATGCCCTGGCTGTCGGGCATGGCGAGCAGGGCCTGCTCTTCCTCCCCGACCCGGCCGCCATGGGCGAAGGGCTGGGGCGGCGGCGGGCAGGCCGCGAGCGCGGGCAGCAGGGCGAGGAACAGGCCGCTGCGCAACGCTCGGCGCAGGTGGCTAGAGAACACAGCTCACCACCAGGCCCAGCAGGCAAACCAGCAGGAAGACGATCAGGTGCGGCACGGCTAGTCGACGAGGGCGATGGCCGAAAGGCCGCTGCCGAAACGGCGGTCGCCTTCCAGGCAGGCCCGGCGATAGCTGAAAAAACTCTCCGCCTCGGCGCAGGTGTCGCGGGCGACCGCCGCGACGGCGGCGAGCCCGGCCCGTTCCAGCCGCGCCGCGAGATAGCCGGGTAAGTCGAACAGGAAATGCCCCGCGCGCGCCGCCGGACGGAAGAAGCGCAGATTGGCCTGGTCCTGGTCTCGGAAGAGTTGGGGGAATTCGGGTCCGACCTCGTAGGACTCCTGCTGGATGCAAGGTCCGATCGCCGCGACGGTGCGGCCGGCCTCCGCGCCCAGCCCGGCCATCGCATCGAGGGTCGCCTCGGCCACGCCGTCGAGCGCGCCGCGCCAGCCGGCATGGGCGGCGCCCACCACTCCGGCCTCGGCATCGGCGAACAACAAGGGCGCGCAATCGGCCGTCAGCACGCCCAGCACGACCCCCGGGCGGTCCGTCACCAGGGCGTCGGCCTCCGGGCCTTCTCCGACCGCCCAAGGAGCGTCGACCCGGGCGACCGTCCGGCCATGGACCTGGCGCAGGGTGCACAGGGCCTCGCCCGCCAGGCCGAAGGCGGCGGCGGCACGGCGCCGGTTTTCCAGCACATTGGCGCGCGGCTCGCCGTCGCGAAACCCGCAGTTGAGGCTGTCGAACGGGGCGGGGCTGACTCCGCCCTTGCGGGTGAAGAAGGCATGGCGCAGGCCGGCGGCCGAGGCCAGGACCGGCTCGCTCACATGGTCCGGCGCAGGGTCCGAAACGCCGTCCGACAAGCTGTCCGCTCTAGTGCTCACGCCGCGCCATCGCCCTCAACCGTTCGCCACCAGATCCATCGGCATCTTGGAGAGGCATTCGCCGCCCCTCTCCGTCACGATGTAGGTCTGGCCGGGGCATTGGGCATGGGTGCCGTCCTTCGTGCGCACGACGGTATGGATGAACAGCACCATACCCGGCCGGACCTCCTGATCGTTGCCGGGCCAGAACATGGGCCAGTCCATCCAGGTCGGCGGGAAGGTCGCGCCCAGGCTGTAGCCGGTTGCGCCCATCGGCTCGTAGCCCCCGCGCCGGACCACCTCGGCATGGGCGTCGTAGACCTCACCGAAGCTGTTGCCGGGCTTGAGCTGGGCGGCCGAGGCCCGATGCGCGTCGACGGCCACTTTGTGGATGTCCTTCTGTTTGGCCGTCGGCTTGCCGGTCAGGATCGTGCGCATCATCGCCGCGTGGTAGTAGCGGTAGGCGCCGGCCCATTCGATCGTCATCTGGTCTTTCTTGGCGAGGCGGCGGCGGCCGGTGACGTAGCGCCCGACGACCGCGCGCTCGCCCGAATTGATGATGAACTCGTTGCCGGAATAGTCGCCGTCGCCCTTGAAGACGGCGCCCTGCATCGCGGCCAGGATATCGCCCTCCCAGGCGCCCGGGATGGACAGGCGGTTGGCCTCGGCCAGGGCGGCGTCGGCCAGGGCGCCTGCCCTGCGGCAATAGTCCAGTTCCGCCGGGCTCTTGATCACGCGCAGGCGGGTGACGAGGTCGGACGCGTCCTCGAGATTGCAGAAGCCGGTCATCGCGGCCTGGACCTGCCCGTGCAGCAGGCCGGTCAGGCCGTAGGCGTCGAGTTCGATCCCCAGGCGCTTGCCGCGGCAGCCATGCTCCTCCAGCACCGCGCGCAGGTCGAGGGCCGGGTTGGCGTCGGGCAGATTGTGCCAGGGCCGGATGTCGTCGAGCACGGAGACGAGCCGGGCGATCAGCACGTCGGGCATGCGCGTCAGCAGGGTCATCTTGCCGTCCGCGCCCATGTAGAGGCACTGGAAGAAGCAGTAGCCGAAGCTGGCATAGCCGGAGAGGTAATACATGCTCTCCTGTCGGAACATCAGCAGGCCGTCGAGTTTGCGTTCGGCCAGAGCCTTGCGGGCGCGCTTCTGACGCTCCGCATACTCCTTTTTGGTGAAGTGCAGATCCATTTCCATCCCCATTCCAAGGGCCGGCGGAGGCCGAATGGAGCGGCGCGTCCGGCGCGCGCGAAGACTACCGCCCGAAGCCCGGCCCCGGCAACGGGCGATGTCCCTGCGGGCGGGCCGGTTTTGATATTTTCTTGCGGGGTGAGGTGGGGTTTGCACCCCGCTGGCTTGCTCTATCCGAATCCCGCCGGCACGGGGCCATCGGGGGCGGCGAGGGCCATCGCCTTGAACAGGCGGCCCATGCGGGCCGGGCTGCACAAGCGGTCGAGGGCCGCATCGACCTCGCCCGCGCGCTTCGGCCCGCTTGCGCGGCTCAAGGCCTCGGCCCGGGCGCCGATGCCCAGGGCGGCGAGGAACTCGGCCTGGGCGACCGGGCCGTGGACAGCCGCGCCGGCCGCGCGCGCGGTGCGGGCGAAAGCGGCGAAATCGACATGGGCGGTCAGGTCGGCCTCGCCCGGATCGGTCAACGGGTCCGCGTAAACGTGGCTCCGCACCGCTTGCAAGGTTTCGCCGGGCGCGCTTTCCAGATGGCCGTAATCGATGAAGAGGGCGGCCCCGCCGTGGCGCAGCAGGCGCGCGGTGACGGCGGCGGCGACCTCGTCGGCGGCGGGGCGCAGCTCGACCAGACCGCCGATCGGGGCGTCGGCGGCGAAAGCGGGCGCCTCGACCGGGGCCGCGCCGGGAACGAAGGCCAGGCCGCCATCCGCCACCGCCACCATGCGTTCGCGCCAGCCTGCCGCGGTGCGCAGGATCTGGCGGACGGGCAGAGCGTCCAGCAACTCGTTGGCGATCAGCAGGAGCGGACCGCCCGGCACCGTCCCGATATCGTCGTGCCAGACCGGGGCGGCCCCGGTTTCGAGACCGGCCAGGGCCTCGGCCTGGCGCGCGCGCAGGACTGGGCTGGTCTCGACCAGATGCAACCGAATCGCGTCGCGAAAGCCGGGCAGGGCGGCGGCGGCGCGCAAGGCGTCGGCCATCAGGGTGCCCCGGCCCGGCCCCATCTCGACCAGCAGCACCGGATCGGGCCGTGCCATGCGGTCCCACAGATCGGCGCACCATAGGCCGATCAATTCACCGAACATCTGGCTGATTTCGGGCGCGGTGACGAAATCGCCGGCCGCGCCCAGGGGGTCGCGGGTGATGTAGTAGCCGTGGTCGGGATGGCCCAGGCATTCGGCCATATAGCGGAGGACCGGGATCGGCCCCTCGGCCGCGATGACGGCGCGCAGGTGCCGTTCGAGCGGGGTCACGCCCGCTTGCGCGCCCAGATGAAGATGGCGAGGCCGATCAGCACCATGGGCACGGAGAGGATCTGGCCCATCGTCACCGGCCCGATCAGGAAGCCGAGATGGGCGTCCGGCTCGCGAAAGAATTCGGCGGTCGTGCGCGCCAGGCCGTAGCCCATGACGAAACAGCCCATCAGGGCGCCAGGGGTGTCCTTGAGGCGGGTCAGGCTGAACAGCAGGTGCATGATCAGGAACAGGACGAGTCCCTCCAGCGCGGCTTCGTAGAGCTGGCTGGGATGGCGCGGCGCTTGGAGCGGATCGGTCGGGAAGACCATTGCCCAGGGGACCTCGGTCGCCCGGCCGTAGAGTTCGCCGTTCACGAAATTCGCGAGGCGGCCGAAGAACAGGCCGATCGGCGCGGCCACGCCCAGCAGGTCGCCCAGGCGCAGATAGGCGATGTCGTTCTTGCGGCAGAACAGGATGGCGGCGATCACGACCCCCAGGAAGCCGCCATGGAAGGACATGCCGCCCTGCCAGACCGCCAGCGCCTCGGCGGGGTTCTCGAGGTAGTAGCCGGGCCGATAGAACAGGACATAGCCCAGCCGCCCGCCCAGCACGACGGCGATGGTCGCCCAGGCCAGGAAATCGTCGATCTTGACCGGGTTCGGCCCGCCCGGTTGGCGCACCGTGGCCCAGCGCATATAGCGCCAAGCCAGGATCAGCCCGGCGATATAGGACAGGGCGTACCAGCGGATCGCCAGGGGCCCGATCTCGATCAGCACCGGATCGATAGCCGGGTAGGGCAGGGTCAGCAGGCTCACGGCGTGGGGTCCGGCCTAGAAATAGGGGTCCTCGGCGGAGAGATAGCCGCCGATATAGGCGGCCACCCCGTCTTCCAAGGTGGTGAAGGGGGCGTCGTAGCCGGCGTCGCGCAGGCGGTCCATGCGCGCTTCGGTGAAATACTGGTATTTGGCGCGGATCGCCTCGGGCGTGTCGATATAGCGGATCTTCGGCTCCCGCCCCAGGGCGGCGAAGACCGCGCGGGCCAGGTCGCCGAAGCTGCGCGCCTTGCCCGTGCCCAGGTTGAACAGGCCCGAGACCTCCGGATGGTCGAGCAGCCAGAGCACGACCGCCGCGCAATCCCCGACCCAGACGAAATCGCGCATCTGCCCGCCGTCCGGATAGTCCGGGTTGTGCGAGCGGAAGAGTGTCGCCGGTTCGCCCGCCGCGATCTGTTCGTGGAGCTGCTCGACGACGCTGCGCATGCCGTCCTTGTGATACTCGTTCGGCCCGTAGACGTTGAAGAATTTGAGGCTGGCCCATTGCGGCGGCACCCGGCCGCCCTCAGCGACCACACGGGCGATGCGCCGGTCGACGACATGCTTGCTCCAGCCATAGGCGTTGAGGGGGCGGAGGGCCGCCAGGCCTTCGGGCGAGCCGTCGTCGTCGAAGCCGGCCGCGCCGTCGCCGTAGGTCGCCGCCGAGGAGGCATGGATCAACGGCACGCCATGCGCCGCGCACCAGTCCCACAGGTCCAGGGTGAAGCGCACGTTCTCGCGCACCAGCAGGTCGGCGTTGGTCTCGGTCGTCGCCGAGATTGCGCCCATATGGAGGATTGCCGAGACTCGGTAGCCATGGGCTTTGAGGAAGTCGAACAGGGCCTCAGGGGCGACGATATCCGCCAGCTCTCGCTTGGCGATATTGCGCCATTTCCCGTCCGTGCCCAGGCGGTCGCAAACGACGATTTCCCCATCGCCGCGCGCCTCGAGGGCCGCGACAAGGTTGGAGCCGATGAATCCGGCGCCGCCGGTGACGATGATCATGCCGCCTTCGTAAAACTCCACGGGGGTCGCCAAAGACCGTCCGTTATAGGCGCGGGGCCGCCGCGGCGGCAAGCCGGCGCGGTTGCGGGCGGCCCCCGCGCGGCTTCATACTTCACCCGACCCATTCCTCCGGCGGAAGCGAGAGACGATGCAGACGCGCAACCCCATCCTCGACGATCTGGCCCGCGTGGCGAGCGGCGGCCTCGGCGTGCTCGCCGGCCTGCGCGACGAGATCGACGGCCTGATCCGCCAGCAGCTTCAGCGCCGCATGGACGGCATGGAACTGGTGAACCGCGAGGAATTCGAGGCGGTCAAGGCCATGGCGTCCAAAGCGCGGGAAGAGCAGGAGCGCCTGACCGCCCGCATCGAAGCTTTGGAAGCGGCGCTGGCCGAAGCCAAACCCGCCAAGCCGCGCGCCAAAACGAAATAGGCCGGCGGGCGGGGTCGGCTTCGGGGCCGCGCCATCCGCCGTCGACCCGGTTTCTATCCACAGCCCGTTCCGAAAAATTCCGCATTCGGCCCGTTTCGGGGGTTGATGGGCGATTCGATCCCGACTAGCCTACATCTAGTGGTCATATTGGGGGTCGCGACACAGGATATGCCGATTCGACCGGCCATCTCGTCTTCCCGCGGCGCCTCCGCCCCACCCGCCTTCCTTCGTCCAGAGACGCGCCCCTTCGGCGCGTAAGGAGCACCGTCATGGCCGGCCTGTCCCTCGAAGACGACCTGCACGCCCACAACCCCGTCGATCTGTTGGAAGAGATCGTCAGCGCCAACGAGTGGAGTTTCGAACGGATGGGCGAGCATGAGATCGCCGTCTCCTTCGCCGGGCGCTGGTGCGACTACCAGATGCATTTCGCCTATGCCGAGGAGGTCAGCGCGCTGCAATACACCTGCGCCCTGGACATGCGCGTGCCCAAGGGCAAGAACGCGCCCCTGGCGGAACTGCTGGCCCTGATCAACGGCAAGATGTGGATCGGCCATTTCGACGTGCTGTGCGACGACGGCATGCCCTGCTTCCGCCAGACCGTGCTGCTGCGCGGCGCTTCGGGCATGGCGGTCGAACAGGTCGAGGACCTGCTGGATATCGGCGTCAGCGAATGCGAACGCTTCTATCCCGCCTTCCAGTTCGTCATCTGGGGCGGGCGCAGCCCGGAGGAAGCGGTCGAGGCCGCCCTGCTGGAGACCGTCGGCGAGGCCTAGGCGCCGGTCTTCGCCAGCGGCGCTCGCCCTTCGAGACGCTCCTGCGGGGCTCTTCAGGGTGAGGACCTAAGGATGGGGTCGGTCCAAGCTCTATCCTCATCCTGAGGAGCGCGCGCAGCGCGCGTCTCGAAGGATGATTGGCACGACATCCCTGCCCTCCGCACGCATCGAATCGCCACCGGCGTGGCAAATCCATTAGGATGCTGCCGAACCGAATCCCACGAACGCGGGAGAGTGCGAATCATGGACGGAACCCTGCTTTTGATCGGCGGCGGCAAGATGGGCGGCGCGATGCTGGAGGGCTGGATCGCCCGTGGCCTGCGCCCGGACCAGGCCATCGTCGTCGAGCCCGACGCCGCCCGTGGCAAGGCCCTGGCCGGGCAGACCGGCGCCAAAACCGCAACCGGCGCCGAGGATCTGCCGGGCGATCTCTCGCCCGAGGTCGTCGTCGTCGCCGTCAAGCCACAGATGATGGGCGATGTGGTGCCCCATTACCGCCGTTTCGTGCGGCCGGGCTGCGTCTTCCTGTCGATCGCGGCGGGCACGACCATCGGCTATTTCGAGACGGTCCTGGGGGCCGAGGCGCGCATCGTTCGCGCCATGCCCAACACCCCGGCGGCGGTCGGCCGGGGCATGACCGTGGGCTGCCCCAACCGCCATGTCGACGAGACCCAGCGCAAGGCCTGCGACGAATTGCTCCAGGCCATCGGCAAGACCGCCTGGGTCGAGGACGAGGCCCTGATGGACGCGGTGACCGGCGTCTCCGGCAGCGGTCCGGCCTATATCTTCCTGCTCGCGGAAAGCCTGGCCAAGGCGGGCGAGGCGGCGGGCCTGCCGGCGGAACTCGCCAAGACCTTGGCGCGCCAGACCGTGGCCGGGGCGGGCGAACTGCTCTACCAGTCGCCGGAAGAGGCCGCGACCCTGCGCCAGAATGTGACCAGCCCGGGCGGCACGACCGCCGAGGCGCTGAAGGTGCTGATGGGCCCTTGGGGCTGGCAGGGGGTGATCGACCGCGCAGTCGCGGCGGCGACCGAGCGGTCGAAGGAATTGTCCAGCTAGGGCGGAAGCCAGGGTGTGGCGGAAGAACTGAGCGACGGCGCGCAACGGGTCCAGGCGGCCTTGGCCGGTTTCGGCCTGGGTTTCGAAGTGGTGGAGTTCGGCCAATCGACCCGGACCTCGGTCGAGGCCGCGGCGGCGATCGGCTGCGCGGTCGCCCAGATCGCCAAATCCATCGTCTTCCGCATCAAGAGCCAGGACCGCCCGCTGATGGTGGTCGCCAGCGGAAGCAATCGGATCGACGAGAAGAAGCTCCGCGACCTAATCGGCGAGAAGCCGGGCAAGGCCGATGCCGATTTCGTGCGCGCCCGCACCGGCTATGTCATCGGCGGGGTGCCGCCGCTCGGCCATCGCGAGACGATCGAGACCCTGGTCGACGAGGACCTGTTCCGCTTCGAGGAGATCTGGGCCGCCGCCGGCACGCCCCGCGCCGTCTTCCGCCTGACCCCGGCGCAGCTTTTGCGCATCACCGGCGGGCGCAAGGTGCCGGTCGCCTGAGAGGCTTTTCCCCGGTTGCGCGCCGAATCGGAACGGGCGATAGTTTCGCCTTCGGAATCAACAACGGAAAGGAGGTGATCCAGTGTCTCATTGTCACAAGCGGTCTTCCAACCACAGGGCCTGGATTGTCACCGCCGCGGAGATTCGCTCCGCCTGACGTGATTGTTCCGGTCCCCCGCGAGGACCGAGGTCTGACAATGGAAGGGCCGTCCCCCCGAGCGATACGGGTGGGCGGCCCTTCTTTCTTTTTATGTCGCGTTGCGACGGCTCGCGTCAGAGGCCGATGCCGGAGCCGAACCGGGGCATCAGGGCGCCGCGCAGCTTGTCCAGGGCGATCGCTTCGAGCTGACGCACCCGCTCCTTCGACAGGCCGAGCTCGGCCGCGAGGGCAGCAAAGGTGGTCTTGGCCTCGTCCATATATCGGCGTCGGATGATGACCTGTTCGCGGGCGTCCAGCGCCTGCATCGCCCGCCCGATCGCGTCGCGGAAGAAATGCGCCTCGCTGGCTTGGGCGACTGCCTCTTCCGGCGTCGGGCGTTCGTCGCGGACATGGTCGATCCAGTCCTCGCGCACTTCCTCGCCCTGGCCCCGCGCCCCGGCCGGGGCGTTGAGCGACCAGTCGGACCGGGCCACGCGCCCGGCCGTCGAAAGGACGTCGCGCAGGGGCAGGCCGAAATGGCGCGACAGGTTGTGGGCGACTTCGTCGCCCAGGGCGTCGGCGCCCTCGGCGATATCCGCACGGAACTTGCGCAGGTGCAGGAACAGGGCCTTCTGCGCCGCCGTCGTGCTGACCCGCACGACCGACCAGGAGCGCACGACGTGTTCCTGGATCGAGGCGCGGATCCACCACATGGCATAGGTCGAGAGGCGGGTGTCGCGCTCCGGATTGAAGCGGCGGACGGCCTGGATCAGCCCGACCGTGCCGGCCTGGACCAGATCGGCCATGGGCAGGCCGAAGCTGCGATAGGTGCGTGCGATCTTGATGACGAAGCGCAGATGGCTCAGCACCAGGCGGTTGGAGGCGGCATGATCGCCCGCGCGGCTGCGCGCGGCGAGGGCCCGTTCCTCCTCGCGGCTCAACATCGGTTGGCGGCGCACTTCGCGCAGATAGTTCGCCGCCAGACTGAAGCGGCTTTCCCGCCCCTTTTTCATACGGTTTTCCCGGCGTTCCGGTCCCAAAACTCTATAGGGAATTCCATGGGCGCGCAGCATCGCACAGGCGGCGGACGAGGCCAATGGGTTCCTTGGGCGTCCCGGCGAGACTCCCTTTTTCGGCGCCTTCGCCCTGCGTCTTTCGCTTGTTCGGTCGGGGCGACGAACCTATTTCTGGGTGAGGACAATGCGAAGGAGCCGGACCATGGCGACCGAAACCTCCACCGAAGACCGCGTCATCGACGCGGCGCTCGATCTCGCGGCCTCCCAGGGCTGGCGCGGCCTCGGGTTGCGCGAGATTGCCGCCGCGGCGGGGGTCGGCTTGGCTGAGCTATATGACGCTTTCCCGGGCAAGGATGCGATCCTCGACGGCTATGCCCGCCGGCTCGACCGGGCGGCCCTGGCGGGCGAGGGCCTGGACATGGCCGGGGAGCCGGCCCGCGATCGCCTGTTCGATACCGTCATGCGCCGCCTGGACCTGATGGAACCGCACAAGGCGGCCATCGCCGCCATCCTCCACGACGTCACCCGCGATCCGCTCTGGGCCGCATGCCATGCCCCCGGTTTCCTGCGTTCGATCGACTGGCTGCTCGAGGCGGCCGATCTGCGCGCGGCGCGCTGCCGGGGCGCGCTGCGCCGGGCCGGCCTCGCCGCCATCTATCTCGATACGATCCGGGTCTGGCTGCGAGACGACAGCCCGGACCTGGCCCGCACCATGGCGGCGCTCGACCGCCGCTTGCGTCAGGCTGACGGCGCCATGCGCTTTCTGGCGCGCGGGCCGCGCCGTCCCGATACCTGGACGGATGAGGCGGAATCTCCCGCAGCGCGCTGAGGGTATTCGTTTTTTTGTTGGGAATCTCATAAAAATTCGCAGAATATATGGGAATTAGGCGCTTCAGTAATTTATGGTGCAGTGCAAAATAATCCATTGACATCGGCCGGGCCGGGGATCATATTGCCTATCACATGCTGCAGTGCAGCAACTGATATTCGACACACCGCCCGCAATGGAGATGACAATGGCCAAGACTGGCACCGACTTCGCCAACTTCGATTTCAGCAAGGTCATGGGTGATTTCCGCATGCCCAATGTGGATTTCGACGCCCTGATGGCTTACCACCGCAAGAACTTCGAGGCCGTCGCGACCGCGAACAAGCTCGCCGTCGAAGGCTTCCAGAAGATGGCCCTGCGTCAGGGCGAGCTCGCCCGCGCCGCCGCCGAGAAGGCCGGCAAGGACGCCCAGGCGCTCTTCACCGCCGGTACGCCGGAGGAGACGGTCGCGAAGCAGGCCGCTTCCGCGAAGGAAGGCCTCGACACCGCCCTCGCCGGCTATCGCGAGATGAGCGGCATGGTCGCCGAGACCACCGACAAGACCGTCGACGTCGTCACCAAGCGGATGACCGCTGGCATGGACGAGGTCAAGGGCCTGTTCGGCAAGAATGGCGCGACTGCCAAGAACGGCGCGGCCGCGAAGTAACGCGCTCGCCGTATCGTTGCGGAAGGGGCCGTCCGAGAGGACGGCCCCTTTCTCTTTCGGCTGTCCTTTCCCCGGGTCTCGCCGGTTGTCCCGTGCGCGGCGCGGGTGCTAGCGTCCGTCGCCGTCAACAGCCGGGAAACTTGGGGACACCATGACCATCGGATTCGACGACTTCCTGAAGGTCGATATCCGCGTCGGCACGATCGTCGATGCCCAGCCCTTCCCCGAGGCGCGGCGCCCGGCCTGTCGCCTTTGGGTCGATTTCGGTGCGGAGCTGGGGATCAAGAAGACCTCGGCCCAGGTCACCAAACACTACGAGTTGGATTCGCTGCCGGGGCGCCAGGTCGCCGCGGTGGTGAACTTCCCGCCCAAGCAGATCGGCCCGGTCATGTCGGAAGTCCTGGTTCTGGGCTTTCCCGACGAGGACGGCGAGGTCGTCATGGTCGGGGTCGACCGCCCGGTCCCGAACGGCGGCCGGCTCTTCTAGCCTCGATCCGTTTCCCTATAGAGGCAGGCGGACGGTGGCCAGCAGGCCACCCATCTCGGATGTCCCCAGGCTGATTTCGCCGCCATGGCGGCGCACCGTGTCGCGGGCGATGGCCAAGCCGAGGCCGACGCCGCCGGTTTCCGGGTTGCGCGACCGCTCGATCCGGTAGAAGGGTCGGAAGACCTCCGTGCGCTGTTCCTCCGGGATGCCCGGGCCGTCGTCCTCGACCGCGACTTCCACGGCCTTGCGGTCGCGTTGGGCGGTAATCCGGATATGGTCGCCATGGCGCGCCGCGTTCTCGACCAGGTTGGTCAGGGCGCGTTTCATGGCGGTCGGCCGGACCGTCAGGCGCAGCGCTTCCTCCGCCTTCAGGGTCACATCCTCGCCGTTGCGCCGGGCGGCCGATGCGACCTCGCCGAGCAGCGCCCCCAGATCGATCTCGACCGCGCTTTCCTCGTCCTCGCCCCGGGCGAAGGCGAGATAGCCGTCGATCATTCTTTCCATCTCGGCGATGTCCGAGCGCAGTTCGGCGATGCCGTCGGATTGGGGCAGCAGGGCGAGTTGCAGGCGCATGCGGGTCAGCGGCGTGCGCAGATCGTGGCTGACCCCGGACAGCATGTCGGTGCGCTGGCTGATCTGGCGCTGGATGCGGTCGCGCATGTCCAGGAAGGCGGCCGAGGCTTGGCGCACCTCCGTCGCGCCCGCCGGTTTGAACTCCGGATGGTCGCGCCCCTTGCCGAAATCGTCGGCGGCGATCGCCAGCCGCCGGATCGGGCGCACCTGGTTGCGCATGAACAGGGTGGCGACGGCGAAGAGGATGAGCGAAGAGCCGACCATCCACATCACGAAGATGTAGGTCGTCGAACTGAACAGCCGCTTGCGGGGCACGAAGATCTGCAACACCGCGTCCGGCAGTTGGACATTGACCTCGATCAGGCGTTCGTAGGACGCGGTGTCGAAGGTCACCGGGCGGCGCACCCGGTCGTTGAACTGGTGGACCAGGGTGCGTTCGAGGATTCCGTCGCCGGTCACCGTGGGCATGTCGGGCGACAGGACTTCGCCGGGCTTGATGGTGATCTGAAGGTTCAGGTTGTTGCGCGCCAGCTCGACGATGTCCGCCTGGCCTTCCGGCGTCGGGTTCTCGTCCAGCAGCCGGATGAGGGCCGAAACCTCGCCGGTGAATCCGCCGACCAGGCGCCGCGTGACCGTATCCCAATGGCGATCGTAGAAGATGATCGTCGAGATCACCTGCAGCAGGATCAGTGGGGTGACGATGATCAGCAGCGAACGGCCGAGCAAGGAGCGCGGCAGCAGGTGCTTGGCGGCGGCAAAGGTGCGGTTCACGGCGAGCGGGGCTCGCATGGCGGGGCCGCTCTCAATCCGGCCGCAGAACGTAACCGGCCCCGCGCACGGTCTGGAGGTAGCGGGGAATCTTCGGGTCCGGCTCGATCTTGCGGCGCAGGCGCGTGACTTGGACGTCGATCGTCCGGCTGGCCGCGTCGCCGTCGCCGACCTCCACCCGCAGCTCTTCGCGCGAAAAGGTGCGCCCGGCTTGGCGGGCCAGGGTCGCCAGCAGCCTGGCTTCGGTCTCGGTCAGCTTCACCGGCATGCCCTCGCGGCTCAACTCGGCCCGGTCGATGTCGAACCGGAGGGCGCCGAACGCGACCTCGCCGCCCGGCTCCTGCTCGAACGGCGCGGCCGGCGCGCGCCGCAGGACGCTGCGGATGCGCGCCACGAGTTCGCGCGGTTCGAACGGCTTGGGCAGATAGTCGTCGGCCCCCAGTTCTAGCCCGGCGATGCGGTCCTCGGGCTCGCCCATGGCGGTCAGCATCAGGATCGGCACCGCGCTGTTCTTGCGCAGGGCGCCGGCCAGGTCCAGGCCGCTCTCGCCCGGCATCATGACGTCGAGGATCAACAGATCGAAGGCGATATGGCCCATCTGCCCCCGAGCTTCCGCGGAGTCCGCGGCCGTGGTCACGCGGAAGCCGTTCTCGCTGAGGAACTTGCGCAACAGCTCGCGAAGCCGGTTGTCGTCGTCCACCACCAGGATATGCGGCCGTTCCTCCTGCATGGCCGGACTATATCGCCGGCCGCCGCCCGCTCCTAGGCGCGCGGCTCTCCTCGGGGTCGGCCATGCGCGCCAGCACTTCGCGGAAGGCGGTCACGGCTTCGGGCCCGGCATCGCTATAGGCCCGTTGGACCCGGCAGCGCTGGCATTCGAACAGCTCGGCCTCGAGCGCCATGCCCGCCTCTGTCAGGGCCAGCAGGCGTTGGCGCCGGTCGTTGGGCCCGGGGCGCTGGCGCACCAGATCGGCCTGGACCAGTTCGGCCAGGACCCGGCTCAGACTCTGCTTGGTGATGCGCAGGATCGCGAGCAATCCGCCCACCGTGATGTCGGGATTCCCGCCGATGAAATGGAGCGCGCGATGATGGGCATGGCCCAGGCCGGCCCGGTACAAGCAGCCCTCCAGATCGCGCGCCAGATCGCGCTGGACGAAGAACAGCAGGTCGAGCCCCAGGCGCAGCTCGTCCTCGCGCAGGTAGAGCAGCCTTGCGCCGGGATGCTGGTCCGCCATGTTGACACCCCCATAGGCCGGTGATAGCAACGATTCCTTGCGTTTCTTACAGCAATTCAGTGCAGGACGGGACCGATGTCTCTGCTTCCCTATGACGACCGCGACGGCGTGATCTGGTTCGACGGCGAATTCGTGCCCTGGCGCGAGGCCAAGCTGCACGTCCTGTCCCACGGGCTGCACTACGCGAGCTGCGTGTTCGAAGGCGAACGGGTCTACAACGGCCACACCTTCAAGCTGACCCCCCATACCGAGCGGCTGCACCATTCCGCCAAGGTCCTGGGCTTCGAAATTCCCTATTCGGTCGCCGAGATCGACGAAGCTTGCCGCGGCCTGATCCGCGAGAACAAGCTGGTCGACGGCTATATCCGCCCGGTCGCCTGGCGCGGCAGCGAGATGATGGGCGTCTCGGCCCAGCAGTCGAAGATTCATCTCGCCATCGCGTCCTGGGAATGGCCGGCCTATTTCTCGCCCGAGGCGCGGATGGAAGGCATCCGCATGAAGATTTCGCCCTGGCGGCGGCCCGGCCCGGACACCGCGCCGACCGACAGCAAGGCCGCCGGCCTCTATATGATCTGCACCCTGTCCAAGCACATGGCCGAGGCCGAGGGCTACAACGACGCACTGATGTTCGACTATCGCGGCCGCATCGCCGAGGCGACGGGCGCCAACATCTTCTTCGTGCGCGACGGTGAACTGCACACGCCGGACCCGGACTGCTTCCTCAACGGCATCACCCGGCGCACCGTGATGGATC
This sequence comes from Rhodospirillaceae bacterium, assembly GCA_018699755.1. Taxonomy (GTDB): domain Bacteria; phylum Pseudomonadota; class Alphaproteobacteria; order CADEGL01; family CADEGL01; genus JABIRQ01. Next base: position 31,970 of record JABIRQ010000113.1, read on the forward strand.
TGGCCCGCAAGCGCGGCTACGTCATCCACGAGCGCGCGATCATGCCCGATGAGCTGCCCAGCTTCTCCGAGGCATTTATCGTCGGCACGGCCGTCGAAGTGACCCCGGTGCGCGAGATCGACGAGCACAGGTTCAAGGCGGGCGAAATGACCGTGAACCTGCTCAAGGACTACGACGCCCTGGTCCGCGAGGCCGGCGCCCAATCTGCCGCCGCCGAATAGCGCGGCGAGCGCGAACAACGAGACGGCGGGACCTGCGGGCCCCGCCGTTTTCTTTTGGAACCGTTTTCTTTTAGAAGTGGCCAGGCGCCTGCGTTGGGTCGAAAGAGGCGGGAACATGAAAAAGATCGGCGTAATCGGCGGCTTGAGCTGGGTTTCCACCGCGGAATACTACCGCCGGATCAACGAGATGGTTCAGGAGCGCCTGGGCGGGGTGCATTCCGCCGATCTGGTCATGGCCAGTGTGGACCGGCAGGACTATGTCGATGCCGTGATCGAACGGCGGGACGAGGCCGCCGCCGGCGATGTCGTCCTGAACGCGGCCCGGTCGCTGGAGGCCGCCGGCGTCGATTTCATCGTGATCAGCTGCAACGACGCCCATCGCTTCGTGCCGCGCATGGAAGGCGAGGTATCGATTCCCTTCCTGCACATCGCCGACGCGACGGCCGGCGCGATTCGCGAGCGGGGCCAGAAGACCGTCGCCCTGATCGGCGTGCGCAAGACGATGGAGGGCGGATTCTACGCCGACCGTCTGTCGGCTCATGGCATTGCCACCATCCTGCCGGAGGAGGACGAGAAGGCGTATCTGCACGCCTCCATCTTCGACGAACTGGTGAAGGACGTCTTCCTGGACACGACCCGCGCGCGCTATGTCGATCTGGTCGGCAGCCTCCATGATCGGGGCGCGGAGGGGGTCGTCCTCGGCTGCACGGAAATCCCTCTGCTGATCGTCGAGACGGATACCGAAGTGCCCCTCTACGCGACGACCGAGATCCACTGCCGCGCGGCCGTGGACATGGCGCTGGCGGAAACTTCCTAGGGTGCCGCGAGCTTTCCGGAGCATTTGGAACCGGCTCTGCGATGCGGCCAGTCTTGGTCGCCCACCCTCACCCAGCTTCGGGTAGGGCTTGGCTTCGCTGCGCCGACCCCGCGCAACCCTCTTCCCTCGATCCCGGGTGGAGAGGGGAGAATTTGTGTCCTTGAATATCGAAAGCAGCTTCTTCTTGTCCCTCGCCCCCTACCAGGGGGAGAGGGTTGCGCAGCCTTGGCGCTTTCGCGCCTAGGCGAAGCTGGGTGAGGGGGATGGAGCCGGGAAGCTGCAGTATCGAATACCCGGAGTGGACCACCCAGAACTGAATTTGATTCAGCCGTCCTCGGCCCAACGGGCGGCGGCTTCGTCGTCGGCCTCTCGGGCGTCGGCCCATTGCTCGCCCTCGACGCCCTCTTCCAGCTTCCAGAAGGGCGCCTTGGTCTTGAGCCAGTCGATCAGGAAGGCGCAGGCTTCCAGGGCGGCCTTGCGGTGGGACGAGGCGGCGGCGACGAAGACGATGCGCTCTCCCGGCTCCAGCCGGCCGTAGCGATGGACGATCAGGCTGGCCTCGAGCGGCCAGCGCCGGTGCGCCTCGGCCTCGATCTCTTCCAGCTTGCGTTCCGTCATGCCGGGATAATGTTCGAGGGTCATGGCGCGGATTCCCCCGGCGCCCTTTTCATCGCGCACGATGCCGGTGAAACTGGCCACCGCGCCGATATCCCGCCGGCCCTCGCTGAGGGCCTCCATCTCGCGGCCCGGATCGAAATCCTCGCGCTGGACCCGCACCGCCATCTCAGCCGCCCGTCTCAGCCACCGGTCACCGGCGGGAAGAAGGCGACTTCGTCGCCCTCGGCGACCGGATGATCGGGATCGACATAGTCCTGGTTGACGGCGATCCGCACCGCCTCGCGCCGGGCGAAGGCCTTGGCATGGCCCGGCCCGCGCGCTTCCAGCCAGTCCATCAGGCCGGCGACATCGCGCACCGTGTCCGGAGCCTCGACGGCCTCGGCCCCGGTGCCGACGCGGGTGCGCATCCAGGCGAAATAGCGAATCTGCAGGGTCGTCATGGCAGTGGGGTCATGGGCGGCTCAGCTCACCTCGGAAAAGGGCAGGAAGTCTACCATGTCCCCAGGAGCGACGGCCGTCACCGCCTCGCCCAGCTCGACCAGGCCGTCGGAGCCGACCAGGGAGCTGAGAATGCCGGCGCCGTCGCGCGGGAACTTGGCGGCCAGGGGCGCGCCGTCCGGCCCGTTGCGCAGGCTCGCGCGCACCCATTCCCGCCGTCCCGCCTTCTTGCGGTGGGTGAAATCGGCGCGCACGGGATAGAGGCGCGGCTCGGTCTCGGTGCAGCCGGCGAGGCCGAGCAGCAACGGGCGGGCGAAGCGCAGATAGGTCACCATCACGGCGACCGGATTGCCGGGCAGGCCGATGAAGGCGGCGCGCCCGATGCGGCCCAGGCCGACAGGCCGTCCCGGCTTCACCGCCAGGCGCCAGAAGTCGAGCCGCCCCAGGGCCTCGACGGCGGCGTGCACATGGTCCTCCTCGCCCGTCGACATGCCGCCCGAAGTGATGACGGCGTCGTGCCCCTCGGCAGCCTCGGCCAAGGCGTCGCGGATCGTCGCGGCCCGGTCGGGCAGGATGCCGAGATCGGTGACCGCCATGCCGGCCTGGGCGAGCAGGGCGGCGACGGTGGCCCGGTTGGCGTCGTAGACCGCGCCGAGGGGCGCGGCCTGGCCGGGATCGCGCAACTCGTCCCCAGTGGAGAACAGCGCGACACGCAAAGGTTTGCGCAAGGGCAGGGCGGTCAGGCCGAGCGAGGCGGCGAGGCCGATATCCTGGGGCCGCAGCCGCCGTCCGGCGGCAAGCGCCCGGTCACCCGCGGCGATGTCCTCGCCCGCCTTGCGCCGGTTCGCGCCGCGCGCGATGCCGGGCGGCACGACGACCCGGCCGTTCTCCTCGCGGCAATCCTCCTGCATCAGCACGGTGTCCGGCGCCTCGCCCTCGCCTGCGCCTTGGGGCATAGGGGCGCCGGTGAAGATGCGCAGCGCCGTGCCCTGGCGCAGGGGTTGTTCAAAGGAATGGCCGGCGGCGGCGCGACCGGCGATGGGCAGGACCGTCTCGCCGTCCGACGCAAGATTGTCGAAATAGAGCGCGTAGCCGTCGACGGCCGAATTGTCGTGGGGCGGCACGCTGCGCCCGGCGATCACATCCTCGGCCAGGATGCGCCCCAGGCAGGCGGCCAGGGGCACGGATTCCGTTTCGGTCACGGGCACGGCGACCGCCCGCAGGCGGGCCAAGGCCTCCTCCGCCGACATCAGGTCGCCGCCGAAGGCGAAGCAGTCGTCGGTCAACTGGGCCACGCGCCGCCCCGCCTCAGGCCGCCGCCAGGCGGCAATGGCCCAGGACGAAATCCGCGATCGCCGAGGCATCGTCCAGGGGCAGGACCGGCAGGTTGGCGTTCGGAACCGGCGCGTCGCCGGCGATGGCGACGATATGCGGGTCCTCGGGATGCAGGAAAGGCTTGGCGTTGGCCTCGCGCCAGACTTCGAGCTTGGGGATCGGCGCGCGCTTGAAGCCCTCGACCAGCAACAGGTCGGCGGGGCTCATGCGCGCGATCAACTCGTCGAGAGATAGTTCGTTCGCGCCGGTCAGCTCGTGGATCAGCGCCCAGCGCCGGGCCGAGGAGACCATGACCTCTCGCGCGCCCGCCATGCGGTGGGCGTGGCTGTCCTTGCCGGGCTTGTCAGGGTCGAATTCGTGATGGGCGTGCTTGACGGTCGAGACCGTCAGGCCGCGCGCCGCGATCTCGGGGATCAGCCGCGCAATCAGGGCCGTCTTGCCACTGCCGCTCCAGCCCGCGAGTCCGAAGACCTTCATGCCGGTCCGCGCGTCGTTTTCCTGCCCGCCACGGTGCTTGCCTCCGTTCCTGCTCCGGGCCGTCAGCTCGGGCGCGCCGCAGGTCTGCCGCCCGTCTCCTCCTCGCCCTCTTCGCCGTCCCCCGTGCCCGTGCCGCGCATATGGCCCACCGCGCCGCGCAGATAGGCATAGCCGGTGATCAGGGTCAGCGCGGCGGCGGCGGTCAGGCCGATCTCGCCGAGCAACCGGGCCTGCGCCCAGGGTGCGGCGTCGCCGACGATGAGGAAGCCCATGGCCAGCATCTGGATCGCGGTTTTCCACTTGGCAAGCGTGCTGACCGGCACCTCGACGGAGAACTGGGCAAGGTATTCCCGTAGGCCCGAGATCAGGATTTCGCGGCACAGGATGACCAGGGCCATCACGATCGCGAAGCCGCCGATCCGGTCGAAGGCGGCCAGCAGGAAGACGAGGGCGCCGATCAGCAGCTTGTCGGCAATCGGGTCGAGGAATTGGCCGAGCTTGGACTGCCATTGGCGCGTCCGGGCCAGGTGGCCGTCGAAATAGTCGGTCGCGGCCGCCAGGGCGAAGACGACGAGGGCAGCCCAGCGCGCGCCGTCTCCCTCGACGAAGAACAGGGCGGTGAGAACCGGGATCGCGGCGATGCGAGAGGCGGTCAGGATATTGGGCAGATTGGCCGTCATGACGCTCCGTTGCGTGGTCCCGCCGGACGAAACGGTCGCGGGGGCAGCCGACTCATGCCCGACTCACGCCAGAACCATGGCCAAAACCATACATGATCCGCGAGTTTAGCCGTCCTCGTGGAAATGGTCATAGATTTTTCGGGCCACGGCGGCGCTGATCCCCCCGACGGCCTCGAGATCGGCCAATCCGGCCTGCCGGACCCCCCGGGCCGAGCCGAAATGGTGCAGCAGCGCCCGTTTGCGGCGAGGGCCGATGCCGGGCACCTCGTCGAGCGGCGAGGTGCCGATCGCCTTCGAGCGGCGCGCCCGGTGGGTGCCGATGGCGAAGCGGTGGGCCTCGTCGCGCAGGCGCTGGAGGAAATAGAGCACGGGATCGCGCGGCTCCAGCCCGCGCGGCGACTTGCCCGGCCGAAAGAACCGCTCGCGCCCGGCATTGCGATCCGGGCCCTTGGCGATGGCCAGGAGTTCGACATCCTCGATCCCC
>JABIRQ010000007.1 GCA_018699755.1 Rhodospirillaceae bacterium
CCCGGTCGTTGACGGCCCTCGGCAGGCCGATCCGGTCGCGGAACGCATCCACCACGGCCTGATAGAGGGCGCGCTTGAAGGGGACGATCAGGCGCGGCAGATCCTCGGCCGGGGCCCAGCGCCATACGGAGAATTCGGGATGGTCGTGGGCCTCGAGGTCGATATCCGAATCGCTACCGAGAAAACGCATGAGGAACCATTTCTGGCGCTGCCCCCGATAGCGCCCTTTCCAGACGCGCCGGCGAAGATCTTTCGGCAGGTCGTAGGTCAGCCAATCCGGCGTTTCTGCGAGGATTTCGGCCGCGGTCGTGCCGGTTTCCTCCGCCAGTTCGCGCAGCGCGGCGCGGCGCGGATCCTCCCGCGAATCGATACCGCCTTGGGGCATTTGCCAGGCCTCGACCTCGGTATCGATGCGCTGGGCGACGAAGATCAGACCCTGGCCGTTCATCAACATGATGCCGACGCCGGGGCGGTATTCGTCCTTCCGGCTTTTCATTGGCCTGCCGTCGAGACGACGGCCGACACCGGGGCCAACACGAACCCCCGGGCCTCGACCTGGCGCGCCCAGGCGCGCAACCGCTCGATGGTGACCGGATAGTGGAAGGCCAGGGCGATGGCTGCGCCGTCGCGCCGGGCTATTTCCTCGACCTCGGCCAAACGGGCGTCGATTGAATTGCGGGTCGCCGGGTTGTCGATCACCCGGTCGTTGACGGCCCTCGGCAGGCCGATCCGGTCGGCCAAGGCTGGCACCAGGCCGTGATCGGTCGGGCGGCTGTCGACATAGAGCAGGCCGCGTCGGCCGATCTCACCGAGAATGGGCAGCATCGCGCCTTCCGATGCGGTGAAGCGCGAACCCTGGTCGTCGATCACGCCGACATAGCCCGTGAAGCGGCTGAGCATCCAGCGCAGGCGTTCGAGATTCTCCGAGGATTGCAGCCCGGTCAGGAGGGTGTGCGGGCCGGGATCGTCCCGGGGATAGGACTCGGGCTCCATCGGCAGACTCAGGAGCGTTTCGTGGCCCGCGGCGCGGGCCAGTTCGATCCATTCGTTCAGGCGCGACGCCGCATAGGGAGAGAAAGCCAGGGTGATCTCGCCCGGCAGTTCCTGGATCGCGGCATTGGTGGCGGCTTCCGACAGGCCGAGTCCGGTCACGATGACGGCGATCATCGGCCGTTCGTAAGGATTGTTGAAAGGGCGGGCATAGACGTCGCGCGGGCGGCGACCATCGGGTGCGACGCGGGGCAGCGGGCCGAAGGCGCTGGGCTCAACCAGGGCGGGGTCCAGGGTCAGCCCTGTGGTCGGGCTGGGCGGTGGAATGGCGGCCTGTTGGGGGGATTCGGCCGGCGCGGCGCCCGATTTCCCGCCGGCCGGCCCCTCGGCGTTCGATGCGGGGTCGGCCGTTTCGGGGGCCTTCGGTTCGGGGGGCGGGGCTACGGTCTCGGCGGCCGGGGCGGTCAGGGACGGCAAGGCGATGACCGTATCGCCCAGCCCGCTTTCGGCCATGCCCGCCGGCGGGTCGGTCAGGACGAGATAGCCGACCGCCGCGGCGAGAGCGCCGAAAGCCAAAAACGCAAAGATCAGAAGTGCGCGGATAGGTCCTTTCCCGTGCTTGTGCCGCCGGTGCCGGCCTAGTTGATCTGTTGCGTCCGATAGAGCGCGATGCCGCGCAACAGGTCCAGCGCCCGGGATAGCTGATAGTCCTCGGTCGGCGCGTCCTCTTCCTCGGTATCCTCGGCGGTATGGTCCGTTTCGCCCGCGCCGTCCTTGCCCTTGTCGGACTCTTTGTCGCCCTCGGCATCGGTCTCCGGCGCCGCCTCGGCCGGCTCCTCGGGCTCTTGATCGCCCCGGTCGAGCGCGCCGCGAAGATCGGCTTCCCGGCGGAGTCCGGCCGTGTCAATCGCCTCGATCCGCGCCGGCGCCACTGCGATGTCGGGCTCGATCCCTTCGCCCTGAATCGAGCGCCCGGACGGCGTGTAGTAGCGCGATGTCGTCAGGCGCATCGCGCCGTGGCCGGCCAGGGGAATGATGGTCTGCACCGAGCCCTTGCCGAAGGTCCGGGTGCCCAGAAGGATCGCGCGCCGATGGTCCTGCAACGCGCCCGCCACGATCTCGGAGGCCGAGGCCGAACCGCCGTTGATCAGGACGACGATGGGCAGTTCGTCGGCCATGTCGCCGGGGCGGGCGTTGAAGCGCTGACCCTCTTCCGGGTCGCGGCCCCGGGTCGAGACGATCTCACCCTTTTCGAGGAAGGCATCGGACACCGCGATCGCTTGATCCAGCAGGCCGCCCGGATTGTTGCGCAGATCGAGGACGATGCCCTTGAGATCAGGGCCCTTTTCCGCCTTGAACTGGTCGAGCGCCTCCTCGAGGCCACTCGCCGTCTGCTCGTTGAAGGCGGTGACGCGGATGTAGCCGATATCGCCTTCGAGGCGCGAACGCACGGATTTGATGCGGATCACGTCGCGCGTGATCGACACGTCGAAGGGCGGTTCGCCCTCGCGCCGCAAGGTCAACTGGATATCCGTGCCCACCCGGCCGCGCATCTTTTCGACCGCTTCGGCCAGGGTCAGGCCCTGGACCGATTCGCCGTCGATCTGGACGATAAAATCCCCCGCTTCGACGCCGGCCCGGAAGGCCGGCGTGTCGTCGATCGGCGAGACGACCTTGACCCAGCCGTCCTCCATCGTGACCTCGATGCCCAACCCGCCGAACTCGCCGCGGGTCTGGACCTGCATGTCCTGGTAGCTCTTGGCGTCGAGATAGCTCGAATGGGGGTCGAGATTGGCCAGCATGCCCGAAATGGCATGGTCGATGAGCTGCTCGTCCGTCACCTCCTCGACATAGTCGGCGCGGACCCGCTCGAAGACGTCGCCGAACAGCTTCAGCTGGCGGTAGGTTTCGGAGCTGGAATCCTCCTCCTGGCCCGGCGCGGCCAAGGGCGCGGTGAGCAGGACGGCGCCAATGGCCAGCGCGGCTAGGGTCTTTCGCATGGTCTAAATCCTCGGCTTCCTGGAGGCTTCCCGGCCGTCGCCGCACCCCCATGCGGTCGACAGGGCGACCCGTCTCGTTTCACATCCCCTGTGCAGTTCTAGGCCAGCGCCGCGCCCGTGTCAGCCGCGTTGCGCGAACCAGGGCGACGGATCGACGGGTTGCCCGCCGCGCCGAAGCTCGACATAGAGCTCCGTCTGCTCGGCGTCCAGGTTGCCCATGAGACCGACGGGTTCGCCCGCGAGCACCCATTGGCCGACAATGGCGTCGACCCTTGCCAAGCCCGCGACCAAAGTATGGTACCCGCCGCCATGCTCGATGATCAAGATTTGGCCGTATCCGCGGAAGGGCCCGGCGAACACGACCTGGCCGTCGAAAGGGGCGATCACCTGGGCGTCGGGCCGGGTCAGAATGACGATGCCCTTGCGGGTCACGCCGAAATCGGTGGTCTCGCCGAAGCGCCCCGCCGTCTTGCCGCGTGCGGGCAGCACGACCTGGCCCTTCGCTTCGGCGAATTCGCGAAGACCCGCCGGCCGGGTCAGCCGGGCCGCCGGCAGGGCGGCGGGCGTCGACCCCGGTGCGGAGATGGCGCCCTGGCTCGGGGAGCCTTCGGCGCCGGGCTGGGGGGGCTTGCGCAGCGGCGGCACCATGGCGGCGCGGGCTTCGAGCTTCCGCAGCAGGTCGCGCAGGGTCTGGGCCCTCTCCGCCAAGCGGGCGACCTGGGCCGACGCGGCCTTGCGCTGGCCCTCGGTCTCCTCGAGCAAGGCGCGCTTGCGCGCAAACAGGGTTTCCAACCTGTCGCGGGCGCGGCCCAGGTCGGCCGCGACGCCGGCGATTTCCTGCCGCCGGACCGCGATATCGGTGCCCAGGCGCGCCAGAATATCGAGTTCGCCCCGCAGGATGCGGGCCTCGTCCTCGATCGCCGGGATGGCCGCGCGCAGCAGGATCGCGCCGCGCAAGGTATCGACCGGGCGGCCGGGCATGGCGATCAGGGCGCCGGACGGCGCGAGCGCGATGCGCTGCAGGCTGCCGAGCACGGCGGCCAGACGGCCCCTTTGGGAGAGCAGTGCCGCTTTCTTGCGTTCGAGCTGGGTGTTGAGGGCTTGGACCTGGGCCTCAAGCACCGAAAGCTCCTCTTCGCGCGCCTGGGCGGCCGTGGCGGCGGCGATCATTTCGCCGCGTAGGCCGTCGAGTTCCTTGTGCAAGGCACGGGCCGCGGCATCGAGCGCGGTTTCCTCCCGTGCGCGCGCCGTCATCTCCTGCTGCAAGGCGTCCAGATTGCCTTTTGGATCGTCCTGCTGCGCATGGCCGGGTCGCAGGGGGGTCGCCCCGGCGATGAGCATGACGACGACAAGCAGGACGACCAAGGCAGTCGGATATCGGGAGGGCGGCGTCACGCGCCGCCGGATGGCGATCACCGTCAGGCCGTCGCCTCGCGGGCGGGACCCCCAGTCGAATCCGGGGCCGAATCCGAATGCGAATCGGGGGGTGAATCCGGGCCTGCCGCCGAATCCGGATCGGTGGAGGGCTGGGCCGCGCCCCACATCTTTTCGAGATTGTAGAAGTCGCGCACCTCGGGCCGGAACAGATGCACGATGACATCGCCCGCATCGACCAGGACCCAGTCGGACCGCGCTTTGCCTTCGACGGGGACGGACCGCCGATGGCCGGCTTTCTTGATGCGCTCCACCAAATGGTCGGCGAGGGTGGTGACGTGGCGCTGGGACCGGCCGGTCGCGACGATCATGTAATCCGCAATGGCCGTCTTGCCGCGAAGGTCGATGACCACGACCTTCTCCGCCTTATCGTCTTCAAGCGACGCCTCGATCAGCGTGCGCAGATTGTCGCTTTCCTGCGACGTATCGGTCTCGCGGGCTATGGTCCGGCCTCTCCTTTCCTTCGGGCGCCGCCTCGGGCGGGCGCCTTGTCGAGTTTGTCGCGCCGACCGGAAGCGCCAGCCAGGCGAGAACGTATTTCCGTCGCCGAGACCGGCAGCACCGGGGTTTCGAAAAACGCCCAGGCCGGCGGTCTCATCAGGGGCAGGCGGGCCGCCTGAACCGGCGCCACGCGATCATGGGCAAAGGTTTCTGCCGCCTTTCCGCTCAACGCCTCTTCAGAATATGAACCGCGGTCGAAAACCGCAACGGGAAGCGTCTCGAAAATGCGGGACCAGTCCTTCCAGCGCGGAATCTGGATCATCAGATCGGCGCCCATCAGCCAGACGAAGCGCGTGCGCGGGAAGGCGGCGACCAAGGCGGGCAGGGTATCGACCGTGTAGCGGGTGCCGAGGGCGCTCTCCAGGGTGGTCACCCAGATTGCCTCGCCCTGGGCCCGGGCGCGGGCTGCCGCCAGGCGGGCCGCCAAGGGCGCCATGCCGCGCGTGTCCTTCAGCGGGTTCTGGGGGGAGATCAGCCACCAGACCTCGTGCAGTTTCAAATGCGAGAGGGCGAGGCGGCTGATATGCAGATGGCCTTCATGGGCCGGGTTGAACGAGCCGCCCAGAAGGCCGACGCGCCGAATGCCGCCCCGTTCCGGGCGCAGGGCGGCGACGGCAGCGAGGGCCTTTTCGTCCGGTGTCTTGGCGATCACGCGTGGTCCATCCACAAGTCCGGCTTAGGGCCGGGTCTGGCCCGTGCCCCGCACCAGATATTTGTAGCTCGTCAACTGTTCGGCCCCGACGGGGCCCCGGACGTGCAGCTTGGACGTCGAAATGCCGATCTCGGCGCCCATGCCGAACTCGCCGCCGTCGGCGAACTGGGTCGAGGCGTTGTGCATGACGATGCCGGAATCGACCGCACGCAGGAAACGGGCGGCGGCGTCCTCGTCCTCGGTGACGATCGCCTCGGTATGGCCGGAGCCGTGGTCCGCGATATGGGCCAGCGCCTCGGCGATCCCGTCGACCACGCGCACCGAGATCACCGGGGCCAGGTATTCGGTGTCCCAGTCCGAGGCTTCGGCCGGCACGGCGTCGGGGAACAAGGCGCAAGTCGTCTCGTCGCCGCGCACTGCGCAGCCCGCGGCGACGAGGTCGCCGAGTGCGGCCGGCAGCAGGCCGGCGGCGGCCGCCCGGTCGACCAGGACCGTTTCCGTCGCGCCGCAGATGCCGGGCCGGCGCATCTTGGCGTTGACCACCAGGCGGCGGGCCTTCTCCGGATCGGCCGCGGCGTGGAGATAGGTGTGATTCAGGCCGTCGAGGTGGCGGATTACCGGAATGCGGCTCTCGGCGAGAATGCGCTCGATCAGGCCGCGCCCGCCGCGCGGCACGATCAGGTCGATCCATTCGGTCATGCCGAGCATGACGCCGACGGCCGCGCGATCCGCCACGGGGACCATCTGCAGGGCTTCGCGGGGCAGCCCGGCCTCGTCCAGTCCTTCGTGCAGGGCGGCGAGGATGGCGGCGGCGCTCTCCCGGCTTTCCGAGCCCGGGCGCAGGATCGCCGCGTTGCCGGATTTCAGGCAAAGCGCGCCTGCGTCGGCGGTCACATTGGGCCGGCTTTCGTAGATGATGCCGATGACCCCGATGGGCACCGGCACGCGAGCGATGCGCAAGCCGTTCGGCCGCTCCCATTCGCCCAGGCCGCGGGCCAGGGGGTCCGGCTGATCGGCAATGGTTTCCAGGCCGTCGGCGACCGCGGCGATGCGCGCCGCATCCAGGGCAAGGCGGTCGCGCAGGGCCGCATCCAGGCCCGCGCCGTTCTCCAGATCGATCCGGTTGGCGGTCAGGACGGCGTCCGTCCGGCGGCGCAGGGCATCCGCACCGGCCCGGATCGCGGCGGCGCGCGTGTCGCCGTCGGTCTGGGCCAGGGCGGCCGCGCCGATCCGCGCCGCGCGGCCGATGGCGGCCATCGTCTCCTCGAGGCCGGTCTGCTCCGCTGTGCTATGGGCCAGGGTCATGGCGTGGTGTCCTCGGTCAGGGCCATGTCGTCGCGGTGAATCAACTCCTCGCGGCCACGGTAGCCGAGCACCGCTTCGATGTCGCGGCTGTTGCGGCCCATGATCCGGCGCGCCTCGTCCGCGCCGTAGGCGGCAAGGCCGCGGCCGAATTCGCGGCCGTCGGGCGCGCGGATGGCCACGGCGTCGCCCCGGCGGAACGCGCCGTCCACCGCGACCACGCCCGCGGGCAGCAGGCTCCGGCCCGCCGCCAGGGCTTTCAGCGCGCCGTCGTCGACGGTCAGCGAACCTTCGGTCTTGAGCGCGCCGCCGAGCCAGCGTTTGAAGGCCGAGCGCGCATCGCCTTGGGCGGCGAACCAGGTGCAGCGCGCGCCGCGCGCCAGGGTATCGAGGGGTCGGCTCTGCCGGCCGTCGGCGATCGCCATGCGGCAGCCCGCTTCGGTCGCGATGCGCGCGGCGGCCAGTTTGGTGACCATGCCGCCGGAGCTGTGGCCCGGTGGCGCCTTCTCCGCCATGGCTTCGATTTCGGGCGTGATGCGGGCGACCTCGGCAATGAAGGCCGCGTCGGGATCGAGGTGCGGATCGCGCGCGTAGAGGCCGTCGATATCGGACAGCAGCACCAGGGTGTCGGCGCGCATCATCGCGGCAACCCGCGCGGCCAGGCGGTCGTTGTCGCCGAAGCGGATTTC
>JABIRQ010000032.1 GCA_018699755.1 Rhodospirillaceae bacterium
ATCAACCTGGCCCATGGTTCGCTCTACATGGTCGGCGCCTATCTGGCCGCCGCCTTCATGCAGTGGACGGGCTCGTATCTCTGGGGCGTCCTGCTCGCCCTGCCGGTGACCATGGCAGTCGGCGTCGTCACCGAGGTCATCGTCCTCCGGAGCCTCTATGCGCGGGACCATCTCGACCAGGTGCTGGCGACCTTCGGTCTGATCCTGTTCTTCAACGAAGCCGTCCGCCTGGTCTGGGGACCGGAGCCGCAATTCATCGACCTGCCCGAATTCCTCTCGGGCCAGGTCGAGATCGTCGCCGGCTCGCCCTATCCCAGCTTTCGCCTGGCAATCATCCTGGTCGGCCTGGCCGTCGCCGCCTTTCTCTACGTCCTGGTCTCGCACACGCGGCTCGGCATGCGGATCCGGGCCGGTGCGTCGGACCGGACCATGGCCGGGGCGCTGGGGATCGATATCCGGCTGCTGTTCACCCTGGTCTTCGGCCTGGGCGCGGTGCTGGCCGGCCTGGCCGGGATGATGGCCGCACCCATCGTCTCGGTGCAGTCGGGGATGGGCGAGGAGATCCTGATCTTGACCTTCGTGGTAATCGTGATCGGCGGCATCGGTTCGATCCGCGGCGCCTTTTTGGCCGCCATCCTGATCGGCGTGATCGACACGATGGGCCGCGCCTTCCTGCCGGAACTGATGGAAGCCTTCCTGGAGCGCGACGCGGCCCATACCGCCGGATCCACGATCTCCGCCATGCTGACCTATCTGCTGATGGCGGCGGTGTTGTTCTTCCGGCCCCAGGGCCTGTTCCCGCCGCGCGGCCGATGAGGCCAAGCTCATGAGCACCCCCTCCCCCTCCCGCACCCCGCCGCCGACCTGGGCCGGGACGCAAACCGCCCGTGAGACGGCGAATCAGATCGTCCTCGGCTTTCTGGCCGTCCTGCCCTTGCTGACCCTGGCCTTCGACGAACCCTTCTATCTCGAACTGTTCAGCCGGGTCATGGTCTATGCCATCGCGGCGTTGAGCCTGGACCTGATCCTGGGGTACGGCGGCATGGTCAGCTTCGGCCACGCCGCCTTCCTGGGAGTCGGCGCCTATACCGTCGGCATCCTGTCCTATTACGGGATCGATTCGGCCTTCCTGCAATGGCCCGCCGCGATCCTGTTATCGGCCCTCGCGGCGCTGGTGATCGGCTATGTCAGCCTGCGCACCACCGGGGTCTATTTCATCATGATCACCCTGGCCTTCGCCCAGATGCTCTTCTATTTCTTCACCAGCCTGGAAGCCTATGGCGGCGATGACGGGCTGACGATCTGGACCCTGTCGGAATTCTTCGGTCCGATCTCGCTCGACGACGACCTCACCCTCTATTACGTGATCTTCGCCGTGCTCGGCGGCTGCCTTTACCTCTCGCACCGGCTGGTCCATTCCCGTTTCGGCCGAGTGCTGCAGGGCATCAAGTCGAACGAGGCGCGGATGCGCGCCATCGGCTATCCGACCAAGCGCTACAAGCTGCTGGCCTTCGTCATATCCGGCACGATGTGCGGCCTGGCCGGCGTGCTGCTGGCGAACCAGGCGGAGTTCGTGGCGCCCAGCTATCTCGCCTGGCACCGCTCGGGCGAGCTGATCGTGATGGTCCTGCTGGGCGGCATGGGCACCTTGTTCGGCCCGGTGATCGGCGCCGTCGCCTTCATGCTGCTGGCCCATTTCCTCGCCGATCTCACGATCTACTGGCCAGTGATCTTTGGCCCATTCCTGATCGCCGTCGTGCTGTTCGGGCGCGGCGGCCTCTACGGCCTGATCGGCAAGATGGGCGGCCGGAATGGCTGAGCCCCTGCTGCGCATTGAGGGTCTGACCAAACGCTTCGGCGGCCTGATCGCCTGCGACGGGATCTCGCTCGACATCGGACCGGGCGAGGTCCATGCCGTCATCGGCCCCAACGGCGCAGGCAAGACCACCCTGGTCGCCCAACTGGGCGGCGGCCTCCGCCCCGAGGAGGGCCGAGTGACCTTCGACGGCCAGGACATCACACGCGCCACACCGGAGGACCGCTCGCGCCTGGGCATCGCGCGCTCGTTCCAGATCACGAGCGTCTTCACCGGGTTCAGCGCCTTGGACAACGTCGCCCTGGCCGTGCAGGCCCATGCCGGACACAGCTTTCGCTTCTGGCGACCGGTCGCCGGCGACGCCACCCTGGAAGACCCGGCGCGCGCGGCGCTGGAGCGCATCGGCTTGGCCGACCGGGCGGGCGACCCGGCCGGCGATCTCAGCCATGGCGAGCGGCGCCAGCTCGAGCTCGCCATGGCCCTGGTGACCGAGCCGCGCCTGCTGCTGCTCGACGAGCCGACGGCCGGCATGGGCCGCGAGGATTCGGATCGCATGATCGCCCTGCTCGAAGGGCTGAAGGGCGAACGGGCGATGCTGCTGGTCGAGCACGACATGGACGCGGTCTTCGCCCTGGCCGACCGCATCACCGTGATGACCTACGGCAAGGTCATCGCCACCGACACACCGGCCGCGATCCGCGAGAACGAGGCGGTGCGCGCCGCCTATCTCGGCACGGACGAGGCGGCGTGATGGCGGCCATGCTGGAACTCGACGGGGTGGAGGCGGCCTATGGCGAGAGCCGGGTGCTGTTCGGCGTCGACCTGGCGGTCGAGGCCGGCAAGGTCGCGACCTTGCTGGGGCGCAACGGCATGGGCAAGACGACGACGGTGCGCGCGGTCATGGGCCTGCTGCCCGCGACGGCGGGAGAGATCCGCTTCGAGGGTCGGGCGATCCGGGGCCTGCCCCCTTACCGTATCGCCCAGGCCGGCCTGGGCCTGGTGCCGGAAGGCCGGCATATCTTTCCCAATCTCACGGTGCGCGAGAATCTGGTGGCGACGGCGGCCAACCGGCGGGGAGAGGCCACGCCCTGGACGGTCCAGCGCATCTTCGAGATGTTTCCTGCTCTGGCCGAGCGGCAGACCAGCATGGGCGCCCTGCTTTCGGGCGGCGAACAGCAGATGCTGGCCGTCGGACGGGCTCTGATGACCAACCCGCGCCTGCTGATCCTGGACGAGGCGACCGAGGGCCTGGCGCCCCTGGTGCGCGCCGAGATCTGGGCTTGCCTGGAACGCCTCAAAACCGAGGGGCTGTCGATCCTGGCGATCGACAAGAATGTCGAGGCCCTGACCCGCATCGCCGACCGCCATCACATCCTGGAAAAGGGGCAGATCGTCTGGACCGGCACCTCGGCCGAACTGCGCGCCGATCCAGACTTGCAGCGGCGCTACCTGGGGGTTTGAAGGCCGGACACGGATAGGTGCGACGACGGAACGGCTGCTCCGATCGATCCGATTATCTCGGTTTCGAACATCATGTTTCTCGGCGGCCGCGCGCCGCGAGCACCCGCCGTCCCTCCTCCGTCGGCTTTTCCTTGCAGCCCATCATCCAGCCGCGGCAGTCGGTGGCGCCGCAATGGCATTCGAACTGCCGGGCCAGGCGATCCTCCGTCGCGCCGTAATCCACCGATAGCAGGTCGCCCGGCGCGATAGGACGCCGCGCGATCAAGGTCAGGTCCGTCAAGTCGAAGCGGGCGTTCGGATCGCAGGCATGGAGAATGAAGCGGCAGAACCACGGATCGCTCATGTGCAGATCCGGGCCGATCTGGATGGTGTTCAGCGACCGCTCGGGCATCACCACGCCCGAGAGTAGGGCGAGCCGTGCGCCCGGCGCGAAGCCGATCCGCACGACGACGCCCCGGCCGCGCGCATCGCGCAGATCGACGATCTCGAACGCGGCTTCGCTCGGGTGATCCGGATCGGCCGGAATCATCTCGGGATAGAAGGAGCCGCCCTTGGCCGTTGCCGTCATGCCTCGCGTCTCCCGAAGACCGGGCTAGGACCCGGCAGGCTCGCCCAACATCGCCTTCACTTTGTCGACCGCGCAGGCCGGGCTCGACAGGGTCGGATGCTTGGTCAGCTGTTCGATGCGGGCGCGCATGGGGGCCATGGAGTATTGGGCAAGCAGGATCACGTCGCATTTCTTGGGCAGGTCGAGGGCGGCCTCGACCACCTTGGCGTCGTGGGTCTCGTGATCGCCCCGCCCCAGGGCGTCGAGCGCGCCCTTGGCCAGGATGGGCTCGATCGTTACGGCCATGCCGCGGGCCTTCGCCGCCGCCTCGATCTCCAGAGTCATTTCGTCGATGGTCGGCTGGAAGGTCGCGACCAGGCCCAGGCGCGGCCCGGCCTCCAACGCGCGCTCGATCATCGCCTCATAGGGGCGCAGGACCGGAATCCCGACTTCGGTCTTGGCCGCCTCGATCGCCGCGCCGAAGGCCGAGCAGGAGAACAGCACGCAGCGTCCGCCGATCGTCTCGCCATGGCGGGCCAGGGTGGCGATCCGCGCGCTCAACTCCGGCGTCAATTCATTCGCCGCGCGCCGGTCGATGAGCAGCGATTCGTCCAACAAATTGACCGGCTCCGCCTCCGGCCAGTGCTTGGCGAAGGCCTCCATGATCGGTTGCAGCGAATTCCGAGTCGCATGAACGATGGCGATGCGGACTCCCTTGGCGGCGGTCACGGCGTTGTCCTTTCTATCCCATCGTCGGGATGACGAATTCGGCGCCTTCGCGGATGCCGGTCGGCCAGCGCGAGGTCACCGTCTTGACCTTGGTGTAGAAGCGCACGCCTTCCATGCCGTGAACATTCATGTCACCGAAGAGAGACTTCTTCCAGCCGCCGAAGCTGTGATAGGCGACCGGGACGGGGATCGGCACGTTCACCCCGACCATGCCGATCTGGCAGTTCGCGGTGAAATGGCGCGCGGCGTCGCCGTCGCGGGTGAAGATCGCCGTGCCGTTGCCGAATTCGTGG
>JABIRQ010000175.1 GCA_018699755.1 Rhodospirillaceae bacterium
GCGATCCAGACCAGGCCGCCCGACATCGCCGCCACGTTGGGGTCGATCCCGCCGAGGCCGAAATGCAGGGCGAAGGGGGTCGCCGCCGCCGCCAGCGTGTAGGAGAGGAAGATCAGAAGTTGGACCGGGACCGCCATGGCGAAATCTTGCGTCGTGAATCCGGCGTCCGGCGCAGACACGATCCGCCCGGACCCGGCACGCATGATGGCGGCCAAGCCCTTGCCATATGGTTAACGTGAGCTTGCCGGCTTGCACCGGCGATTCAGGCCCGAGGAATCAGGCCGGGCGAATCAGGCGTCCAGAATCAGGCGATCGCGGCGGCGGGGGCCTCGACGGCGACATCCGGCGCCTCGGCGGCGACGTCCGGCGCGACAGGCCGGGAAGGCGGCGCGGCCGTGTCCAGGCCGACGGCGTCGAGATAGGAGGCATGGCCGTCGCGCCGCAACAGCTCGACCAGGCCCTGCTGGATCTCGCGCACCACCGATGGGCCCTTGTAGTAGAGGCCGGTGTAGAGCTGGACCAGGGAGGCGCCCGCGCGAATCTTGGCGTAGGCGTCCTCGGCCGTGAACACGCCACCGACCCCAACCAAGGGCAGGCTGCCGCCGATCCGCTCGTGGAAGGCGCGCAGCACATGGGTCGAGCGGGCGAAGATCGGCCGGCCGCTGAGGCCGCCGGCCTCGTCCCGCGCCGCGCCGCGCAGGTCGGGGCCGCGCGCGATCGTCGTGTTGGTCAGGACGACGCCGTCGACGCCGAGCTCAAGGGCGGTGCCGGCAATGAGATCGATCTCCGCCTCGTCCAGATCGGGCGAAACCTTGACCAGCATCGGCGGCGCCGCCGTGCCCACCGCGCCGTCGAGCGCTTCGCGGCAGGCCCCGATCAGCTTGCGCAGCGCGTCGCTCCGCTGCATGTCGCGCAGGCCCGGCGTGTTGGGCGAGGAAACGTTGATGCAGAGATAGTCGGCCAGGGGCGAGAGGGTGCGGACCAGATAGACATAGTCGCGCACCGCGTCTTCCGTGTCCTTGTTGCGCCCGACATTGACGCCGACGACGCCCTGCCCGCGGCCATGGGCGGCGCGGTAGGCCTCGAGATTGCGGCGGAAGGCGTCTCCGCCCGCGCTGTTGAAGCCGAAGCGGTTGATGACCGCCTTGTCCTCGGGCAGGCGGAACAGGCGCGGCTTGGGATTGCCCGGCTGGGCGCGCGGCGTGACCGTGCCCGCCTCGACGAAGCCGAAGCCCATGGCGAGATCACCGGCGAGGAAGGCGGCGTCCTTGTCGAAGCCGGCAGCGAGGCCGATGGGATTGGCAAAAGAAAGGCCCCAGAGCGTCGCTCGAAGGGCCTGATTCTGGAAAGCGGGCGCCGCCGGGAGAAAACCCCGGCGCAAGCCCCATCCCGCGATATCCTTGGCCGCCTCCGGCGGCAGGAGGCGCAGACAGGGGGCAAGGAAGCGCTCGTAGCTCGACATCGTTCCACCTCGACCGTTCGCCCAACTCTCGACCCAACTCTGAGCTGGGGGCCTCGTTGGAGGCCGTTCGCACAGGCACGGGGAGACCTGCATGGTTCCCCGCTTGAGAGCTGCCTCGACGCTCGGTAATCAATATATAGGGGTTGCAGCGAAAACGCCAACTATCAATAGCGTCAAACCGCCGGAACCCCAGTCGCCGCCCAAGCTGCGCAAAACCGTGCACGCGGGGGCCTTACGACCGGGGCAGCTTGTCGGTGATTCGGCGGCGAGAGTCAAGGCAAACCGGGCGTGGGGAGCGGAATTGGTACGCGCCGCGCCAGCGGCTATTGTGACAGGCAGGAACATCGCGGGCGGAGGACGGACCGTGCAGGAGCTTCACTATTTCGACGGGGCCTGGACCGAGGAGCCCCAGAAGGTCATGACGCCGGCGACCCAGGCGGTGTGGATGGCGACGGCGGTGTTCGACGGCACGCGGGTGATTCGCGGCATGGGCCCGGATGTCGACCGGCATTGCGAGCGCTGCGTCAATTCGGCCCATGCCCTGGGCCTGGAGCCGCCGCTCGACGCCAAGGGGATCGAGGCCCTGATCTGGGAGGGGGTCGACAAGTTCCCGGCCGACGCCGAGCTGTTCATCCGGCCGATGTTCTATCCCGAGCGCGGCTTCGTCATGCCGGAGCCGGAGTCGACCGTCTTCGCCCTCGCCCTGCTGAACCGGCCCCTGATGGAGCCGACGGGCATCACGGCCATGCTGTCGCGCTTTCACCGCCCGGCCCTGGACATGGCGCCGACCAACGCCAAGGCGGCCTGCCTCTATCCCAACGCCATCCGCGCCATGCGCGAGGCCCAGGCGGCGGGCTTCAGCACGGCGATCATGATGGACGGCCTGGGCCATGTGGCGGAGTTCGCGACCTCGAACGTCTTCCATGTCCGCGACGGCATGGTCCATACCCCGGTGCCGAACGGCACCTTCCTGAACGGCATCACCCGCCAGCGGGTCATCCGCCTGCTGCGCGAGGCCGGGGTCGACGTGCTGGAGCGCCCGATCGCCTATGACGAGCTGCTGGACGCGGACGAGGTCTTCTCGACCGGCAACCTGGACAAGGTCGTGCCGGTCACCCGCCTGGACGACCGCAACTACCAGCCCGGCCCGCTCTACCAGAAGGCGCGGGACATCTATTTCGACTGGGCCAAGACCCAGACGCGGAAGGTTTGAGCTAGGGCCGTAGAGCTAGCCAGGCGGCCCCTCGCCCTTCGAGACGGCCCTTCGGGCCTCCTCAGGGTGAGGGTCCTACAAGTTGGATGAATTCGATCTCTCCTCATCCTGAGGAGACCGCGCAGCGGTCGTCTCGAAGGATGATTGGCAAGCCCGATCATTGGGGGCGCGGCTAGTCCGCGCCCAGGTCCTCGCCGGCCAGGGCGCGGCGGATCAGGAGGGCGGTGGCCTCGACGCCGTAGAGGGCGACGAAGGAGCCGAAGCGCGGGCCCTGGTCCTGGCCCAGCAGGACCTGGTAGAGCGCCTTGAACCAGTCGCGCAGGTTCTCGAAGGCGTGGCGCTTGCCGACCTCGTAGATCTCGTTCTGGATCGCCTCGGCATCCGTGTCGGCCGGGGTCATCTCCAGCAGGGTGGCGAGATCGGCCAGGGCGGCGCGTTCGGTCGCGTCCGGCGCGCGGTAGATCTTGGTCGGCTTCACGAAATCCCGGTAATAGGCCAGGGCGTGGTCGATCAGCCGGGCCAGCAGGGGGTTGCCTTCGGCCGAGGCGCCGGGCGCGTAGCGGGTGACGAAGCCCCAGAGGATCGAGGGGTCGTCGGCATTGACCACGCTGGCCAGGTTCATCAGCAGGGCGAAGCCGACGGGCACGTCGGCGGCGGGCGGCGCGCCGTCGTGGATATGCCAGACCGGGTTGTCGACCTGCTCCGCCGGCTCCTGGCCCGGATAGGCTTCGAGCAGCTTGATGTAGTCGTCGACCTGACGCGGAATGATGTCGAAATAGAGCCGCTTGGCCCGCTTGGGCGCCTGATACATGAACAGAGCCAGGCTTTCCGGCGGGGCATAGGCGAGCCATTCCTCGACCGAGAGGCCGTTGCCCCGGGACTTGGAAATCTTCTCGCCGTTCTCGTCCAGGAACAGCTCGTAGGTGAAGCCCTCGGGCGGGCGGCCGCCCAGGATGCGGCAGATCGCGTTACCCAGCTTGACCGAATCGATCAGGTCCTTGCCGCTCATCTCGTAATCGATGCCGAGGGCATACCAGCGCATGGCCCAGTCGGGCTTCCATTGCAGCTTGCAGCGCCCGCCGGTGACCGGGGTTTCGATCTTCGCACCCTGCTCGTTCTCGTAGACCACCGTGCCGGCGGCCGCGTCGTGTTCCAGGATCGGCACCTGGAGGACGGTGCCCGTCTCGGGACAGATCGGCAGGAAGGGGCTGTAGGTCTTCCGCCGCTCCTCGCCGAGGCTGGGCAGCATGACCTTCATCACCTGATCGTAACATTCGAGGACGCGCAGCAGGGCAGGATCGAAGCGCCCCGACCGGTAGCATTCGGTCGAGCTGACGAATTCGTATTCGAAACCGAAGTCGTCGAGGAAGCCTTGCAGGCGCGCGTTGTTATGGGCGCCGAAACTGTCATGGGTGCCGAAGGGATCGGGGATCGACGTCAGGGGCTTGCCCAGATGCTCCGCCACCATCTCCTTGTTCGGGATGTTGTCGGGCACCCGGCGCAGCCCGTCCATGTCGTCGGAAAAGGCGAACAACCGGGTCGGGATATCGGACAGGCGCTGGAAGGCTTGGCGCACCATGGTCGTGCGCACGACCTCGCCGAAGGTGCCGATATGGGGCAGGCCCGAGGGGCCGTAGCCCGTCTCGAACAGGACATAACCCTTCTCCGGCGCCTTGCCGTCCAGCCGGTCGAGAAGCTTGCGCGCCTCCTGGAAGGGCCAAGCCTTGGATTCGGTGGCGAGATCGCGTTCGGCGGTCATGACAATCCCTGCGTTAAGGCGCGCGGAAGCTAGGCCCGCACAAGGACCGGGTCAACTTGGCGCTTTAGGTGGAGACACACATCGGCGCGACCCCCAGGCGCCGGCGCGCGGTGCCGAGGGTCCGCTCGAAGGCGCAGGCCAGGGCGAGCAGGCGTTCCTCGTTCCCCGAACGCGCGATGAGCTGGAGGCCGACGGGCATGCCCGCGGCATCCAGAGCCACCGGCATGGTCAGGGCGGAGAGGCCCAGGATGTTCACCAGATAGGCGTTGTTGTGGATGCGCAGGTTGGGCCCGCGCTGGCTGGCCAGGTCCACGATCTCGGCCACGGGCGGCGGGGTCATCACCACGGTCGGGCAGACGATGGCGTCGACCCGGCGCAGGCGTTCGTCGGCCCGGGCCTGGAGCGCCCGCACCGCGCGCAGGTTGTCGTAGTAGTCCACGGCCGGTATCTCCCACGGCCGCTCGTGGACCTCCAGCCGCTCCTTGAGAATCGGGTTGAGGGTCTCCAGCCAGTCCGGCAGTTCGGCGCGCATCAGGGCGTGGAACTCGGCCGCGACGATATGGCCGCGCATGCCTTCCGCATAGCCCTCGACCGCTTCGGGGAAATCGATCGCGCGCAGGCTTGCCCCCGCGCCCTCCAGCTCGCCCAGGGCGGCGCGCACCCCTTCGGCGATGCCGGGATCGCAATCGGCCCAGAAATGCGTTTCGGCCAGGCCGAGGCGGGCGTCGGCGACGGATGTCGCGGCGAGCGCGGCTTCGAAGCCGGCGCGGTCGCAATGGGGGTCGATGGCAGCGAAGGCGACGGCCGCATCGTCCACCGTGCGGGTCAACGGCCCCGGCGAATCCAGGGTCGGGCAGAAGGGCACGATGCCGTCGATGCCCCAGCGCCCATGGCCGGGCTTGAGCCCGACCGTGCCCGTGACGGTCGCCGGCATGCGCACGGAGCCGCCCGAATCGCTGCCCAGGGCAACCAGGGCCGAACCCTCGATCAGGCTGACCCCGGCGCCGCTGGACGAACCGCCGGCGCAGCGATGGGTCGCGGCGTCCCAGGGGTTGCGGGGCGACCCGAGATGGGGGTTCACCCCCAGCCCCTCATAGGCGAATTCGACGGTATGGGTCTTGCCGGTGACGACGCCGCCGCCCTTGCGCACGGCGCGGACCACCGAGCCTTCCTCTTCGAAGCGCGCGGGCAGGCGCTTGGGCGAGCCGGCCTGGGTCGGCATGCCCCGCACCCCGAACAGATCCTTGACCGAAACGGGCACACCCTGGAGCGGGCCGAGATCGACCCCCGCAGCGAACAGGGCGTCGGCCGCCTTGGCCCCGGTGCGCAGCGCTTCGGGATCCCAATGGATATAGGCGCCGAGCGCCGCGCCGAAGCGCTCGTGGCGCGCGATCGCATGCTCGGCCAGGGCCAAAGCCGTCAGCCGCCCGTCGCGCAGGCGCGCGCCGATCTCGCGCAATCCCAGATCGTCCAGCTCCGCCATGGCCCTACTCCCCCCTCGAAGCCCCATGCTAGATTGCCCCTAGCATACGACCCAAGATCGCAACCGAGGACATGAAAGATGGCGCCAGCGTTCACCATGCCGGACCGCGCCCCGCTTTATGCCGCACCGCCCTTCCACTATCGCGGCGTCCGCGTCGTCTATGCCTGGGCCAAGGCCCGGCCGGAAGGCATTCGGCGCGCCCTGCCCCCCGCCTTCGAGCCGGTCGGGGACATGATCCAGTTCTTCGTCATGCACACGCCCGACGCCGGGGCGCTGGGCAGCTATGACGAGGGCGGGGTGGTCATTCCCTGCCGCCACGGCGGCTTGATCGGCGCGCATGTCGCATATGAATACGTCACCTCGGACGATTCCCTATGCGTGGGTCGGGAGATCTGGGGCTATCCCAAGAAGCTCGCCGAGGTCGGTTTCTCCGAAGAGAAAGGCCGGATTTGCGGCACCGTATCGCGGCGCGGACAGGTCTTGATCGATATCGGATTCGAAGCCGGTGGAGCGGAGGTTGCGGACAAGCCCGCGATGCAGCCGCGCCTGCAGGTCAAG
The DNA here is from genome assembly GCA_018699755.1 of Rhodospirillaceae bacterium. GTDB lineage: Bacteria > Pseudomonadota > Alphaproteobacteria > CADEGL01 > CADEGL01 > JABIRQ01. The sequence goes on from JABIRQ010000175.1 coordinate 6,476, forward strand.
CGCATCCCGCGCGCGGACGGCAAGGGCTTCGACATGGACCAGATCGTCCGCAACGACCTGAAAGGCGCCGAGTTCGCGGAGACACGCTACGGCGCCTGCACCGTCGCCCTGGGCCGGAACGAGGACGATCCCCTCGATGAACTCGGCCCGATCGAGGTGCTGGGCGGCGAATTCGCGATCGCCAATTTCACCCTCGACTACGGCACGGTGCTGTCGGATTCGGTCGAGGCCC
>JABIRQ010000066.1 GCA_018699755.1 Rhodospirillaceae bacterium
CGTCGGAGATGAACCAGCCGGCCTCGGCCAGGGCGTCGAGGTCGATCCCGGTTTTGATACCCAAGCCGTTCAGCATGTAGACCACGTCCTCGGTCGCGACATTGCCGCTCGCCCCCTTGGCATAGGGACAGCCGCCGAGCCCGGCGGTCGCGCTGTCCACCACCGCCACACCGAGTTCGAGGCAAGCCAGGATATTGGCCAGGGCCTGGCCATAGGTGTCGTGGAAATGGAGGGCCAACCGCCCGATCGGCACTCGCCCGGCCACGGCCTCGACCATGGCCCGCGCCTTGGCCGGGGTGCCGGTCCCGATCGTGTCGCCCAGGGAAATCTCATAGCAGCCCATGGCGCGTAGTTCGGCCGCCACCGCGGCGACCGCACCGGGCGCAATCTCCCCCTCGTAGGGACAGCCCAGGCAGCAGGAAACGTAGCCCCGCACCAGGATGTCTCGTTCGCGCGCGGCCTCGCAGACCGGGCGGAACCGCTCCAGACTCTCCTGGATCGTGCAGTTGATGTTCTTTTGACTGAAGCTCTCCGAGGCCGCGCCGAAGACCGCGATTTCCTCGACCCCGGCCTCCACCGCCCGTTCGAAGCCCTTCATGTTCGGCACCAGGACGGGATAGCGCACCCCCGGACGGCGCGGCAGGCCGGCCAGCACCTCGGCCGAATCGGCCATCTGCGGCACCCATTTGGGCGAGACGAAAGCCCCCGCCTCGATTGCCTTCAAGCCGGCATCGGCCAGCTTCTCGATGAAGGCGATCTTGATGCCGGTCAGCACCGTGCCCGGCTCGTTCTGCAGCCCGTCGCGTGGGCCGACCTCGACGATGCGCAGCGTGTTCGGAAGAGTCATGTTCGGAAGAGTCATGGCCGGTCCGTTCGACACCCGGTGCGGCTTGAAACCGCGCCGGTTCGGTGAAAACCGCGCAGCGCCATAGCCGCGCCTCGCGATCCTACCGTCATCAGATATTTTTCGCGCGGCCGGATCAAACCGAATCGCGAACCGGACCCGCGCGACGCCTCCCCTCTCCATTCAAGCAGAAACCGCTCGAATATCGCTATCGCAACTCCGTATCGGCAAAGAAACCACCCGCTCTTTCGGGCGTATCTCAGCGACATTCGCAAAACAAACAAAACATCCAAGCTCCAAAAATTCGAATACATTGAATATAGCGGCAACTCATACCTCGATCTCGCACACTTGGATAAAACAAAATTAAATAACCGCTCCATTGAAAATTGAGCTCTTGCAACCAATATAACCATTAGCCACAAATATTTACGACTTCGCTTGAGGAGTTTTTCTCTATGTCATTCAAGAAATTTTCCACCGATCAAGATGCGGCGAAACAAGACCGGGCCGACGGAAAGCCGGTCGCCGAGACCGGCAAGGCCGCGCCAGAAGCCAAGTCCTAGCCGTTCTGGGCGACGGGCACAGGGGCCCCCGGCCCCTCGTTCGCCGTGTTTCGAACTGCCCATCCGCGTCAGGCCCGACGCCAATATCATGTAAGGATCGCCGCATGCGCGGAACACGCCGTTTCCCCATCGCCGCCTTCAAGGTGGCCGCCTTGGCATTGTTGTTCGCCGCAGGAATGGGAATCGCCCCAGCCAATGCCGCGTCTTCCGTCGTGCCCGAGAATGGGCAGGCAAAGAGTTCCGGGTCCGGCTGGGATTGCAATCCGGGTTTTCGGAAGGAGAACGACAGCTGCAATGCCGTCGTTGTGCCGGAACACGCCTACTCGACCGACACCTTCTATGGCGGTCGCGGCTGGACCTGCGGGTATGGCTACCAGAAAAGTGATGCGGCCTGCGTGCTGATTCCGGTCCCCGCGAACGCCTTTCTGGATTCGTCGGGAGACAAATGGCGTTGCGACCGCCGATACGAGAAATCCAACGATGCCTGCCTGGCAGTTGCGGTGCCGGCGAATGGCTATCTGGACAGTGGGGGCGACCGCTGGAGCTGCGATCGCGGCTATCTGAAGGTCAGCGAGACCTGCGCGGCAGTTCCGGTGCCTGAAAACGCCTATCTCGACGGCACCGGCGACAAGTGGCGCTGCGAACGCGGCTTCCGGCAGACCGATGACGCCTGCCAGAAGGTCACGGTGCCGACCAATGCCTATTTCATCGATTCTTCCTACGGCGCCGGTTGGCGGTGCGAACGCGGCTTTCGCCCCTTGGAGAACGCTTGCATCGCCATCGAGGTGCCGGTGAACGCCCATCTCGACTATTCCGGCAGCGACTGGGAATGCGACCGCCCCTATCGGAAGCAAAGGGACAACTGCAGCCTCCCGCCAAGCAACTGATTGGTCTCCGGCCGTCGGCCCAAAGGCAAACGCGGCGAAAGGCCGAAAGCGAAGGAGCTGGGCGATGACCGACGAACCCTTCCATCTCGACAACCGCCAGGAGGCCCTGTCATGACCGATACGCCCTCAACCGACAACACAACCTTCGCTGCACCCGACCAGGTTCGGAAAAAGCGCGAATGCCTCCGGTGCAAGAGCGAATTCTCGAGCGAATGGGCCGGCGAACGGATCTGCGGCCGGTGCAAGGGATCGAGCGCCTGGAAGAACGGCTCGCCCCTGCGGTCGGGGCCGTCCAACGGCCGCGGGCGATAGCTGCTAGAATGGGCATGACGCGACCCTGACGGGTCCGTCCGCATTACGAACCCGATCGCAGCCGTGCCCAAATGGACAAGCGCGTTCCGACCTCCAACGTGCTCGAGCATCTGCTGAAAAGCGCGCCGGCCAACCTGGTCATTCTAGAATGAACCGTCGCCCGCCTCAGCGAGCGGCCCTTCGGCATCGTGATCCTGCTGATCTTCGCTCTGGGCGCGGCGGTCGTATCGCTCGCCATCACCACGGCCGCCGCCTGGGGCACGATCGAAGCCAGCCTGGTCCTGTAGGGCACGGAATCCGTATCCCATGACGAACAACCCTTTCCCAAAGGGAGAGGGTTTTGACGTTAGATTCAGCCGGCGTTCTCGATGACCAGCAATTCCGCGCCTTCCTGGACCTGGTCGCCGGCGCCGAAGCGCAGGGTCGTGACGGTGCCGGCGGCCGGGGCGGCGATGGTGTGCTCCATCTTCATCGCCTCCAGGACCATCAGGGCCTGGCCCGGCTTGACCGCATCGCCCTCGGCTACCAGAACCTGCAGGATCTTGCCGGGCAGGGGCGCCGCCAGGCTGCCGGCCGGGGCATCCATCGCCTCGGCCGCGGCGATCGCGTCGAACAGGGTCAGGGTGTGGCTCTGTCCTTCGGTCATGACGGTCAGCGCGCCGGCATACTCGACCACCGTGGCCTCGATGCGCGTACGGTCGAGCTGAGCGAACAAATCGCCATCGGCTTGGCGCTCGCCACGCGCCGCGACGGTTCCGCCCGGCAGGTCCAGCCGCCAGCCGCCGTCGCGCCCGTAATGGACGGTGACGGCGATGGTTTCCCCGCCCGCCTCGAAACCCAGGACCTGGCGACCCTCGTCGTTGAGGCGCCAGCCGCCCGTGTCATGCCAGGGCGAATGGGGATCGGCAGACCCGGCGGCCGCCTTCGCCGCCGCCTCTCCCTGGGCCAGCAGGACATGGATGGCCGCCACTGCCAGCACCCGGTCGGGCACCGCCCCCGGCTCGGGCGAAAGTTCGGCCATGTGCCGGTCGATGAAGCCCGTATCGACCTCGCCCGCCGCGAAAGCCGGATGCCCGGCGATGGCCGCCAGGAAGGCCGCGTTCGTCGTGACGCCGACGACCTGCGTCTCGGCCAGGGCCCCGCGCAGGCGGCGCAGAGCGGCGTCGCGCGTCTCGTCCCAGACGATCAGCTTGGCAATCATGGGGTCATAGTGGACGGAGACCTCGTCCCCCTCCTCGACCCCGGTATCGACCCGCACATGCGCGCTTTCCTCGGGAAAACGCAGATGCGCCAGGGTGCCCGTCGCCGGCATGAAGCCGCGCGCCGGATCCTCGGCGTAGAGGCGGACCTCGATGGCATGGCCGAGGATTTCAAGCTCGCCCTGACCGAGGGGCAGATCCTCGCCCGCGGCCACGCGGAGTTGCCATTCGACCAGATCCTCGGCGGTGATCATCTCGGTCACGGGATGCTCGACCTGCAGGCGGGTGTTCATTTCCATGAACCAGAACTCGCCCGAGGGATCGGTCAGGAACTCGACCGTGCCCGCGCCCTCGTAGCCGATGGCCCGCGCGGCGGCGACGGCGGCCTCGCCCATCGCCGCGCGGCGCTCCGCCGTCATGCCTGGCGCCGGGGCCTCCTCAATCACCTTCTGGTGGCGACGCTGGATCGAGCAGTCGCGCTCGAACAGATGGACCGCGTTGCCGTGGCTGTCCGCGAAGACCTGGACCTCGATATGGCGCGGCCCGCTTACATAGCGTTCGAGTAGCACCCTGCCGTCGCCGAAAGCCCCCTCGGCCTCGCGTCGGGCGGAATCGAGGGCGCCCGCGAAATCCTCGGCCGAAGCGACCGCGCGCATGCCGCGCCCCCCGCCGCCCGCGACCGCCTTGATCAGGACCGGGTAGCCGATCGCCTCGGCTTCCTTGGCCAGGCGCTCCGGGTCCTGGTCCTCGCCGTGGTAGCCGGGCACGATCGGCACCCCGGCCTCGGCCATCAGGGCCTTGGCCGCGCTTTTCGAGCCCATCGCGCGAATCGCCGCAGGCGGCGGACCGATAAAGACCGCACCCGCCTCGGCCACCGCCTCGGCGAAGCCCGCATTCTCGGAGAGGAAGCCGTAGCCGGGATGCACCGAGGCCGCGCCGCTCTCGGTGATCGCCGCGACGATGCACTCGACGTTCAGATAGCTTTCGCGCGCCGAAGCCGGGCCGATCAGATAGGCCTCGTCCGCCATCGCCACATGGCGGGCGGCGGCATCGGGCTCGGAATAGACCGCGATGGTGCGCAGGCCCATGCGCCGCGCCGTCTCGATCACCCGGCAGGCGATTTCGCCCCGGTTCGCGATCAGGATGCTGTCGAACATTCGCGCCCTACCCGCCCCTATTCGTCCCTGTGGTGCCGCCGTTCGCGCGCGTAACTCATGATCTCATAGAAGCCGAAGAGCAAGAGCAGCACGCCCAGCATGATCTGAATCGAAACGATCAGCCGCACCAGGTCCGTCGCCGGCACGATCTCGCCATAGCCCACCGTCGACAGGGTGATCAGCGAGAAGTAGAGCGCCTCGGGGAAGGTGAGCGCGCGCTCCGCCGCGTGGACGGCGAATTGATCGGTCGCCGTGAACCGGTCGAGGATCCGGTAGATGCAGGCGAAAACGATCACGATCAGGGAATAGAAGGTGAAGAAGGCGAAGGCCGGGGCGACCAGCTCCGCCATGCGCCGGAAGAAGGCCTCGAACAGGATCCCGGTGTCGAGCAGGAACATCGAAACGTCGCGGCTGACCACCCCGACGATACCCGCGATCGCAGCCATGGCGCCCAGGAAGACTGCGGCCTCGGCCCTCGGGGTCAGGTCCAAGGCAGGCACCGCGAAGCTCAGGGCGCCGATGGCGAACACGGGCAACAACCAACCGAACACCGTGGCCATGTGGCGCGCGCCGCGCACCCGCTCGGCCGTGACGATCAGACGCACCTCCTCGCGCCGAAGCAGCGCCCCGCCCAAAAAAGCGGCGATGGGCAAGACGAAGCCCAGCAGCATGGGCCATTCCCCCACCGCGGCAAAATTCGTCAACTTGAAGAAAACGAAGATGCAGATATAGACGCCCAGGAAGTTGGTCAGCGCGATGGAAAAGAAGAAGCTGCCCGGGAACAGCATGTAGAAGACGCCGACCGCTCCGATCACGAAGACCGTCATGGTCAGGGCGAAGAGATCGAAGCGTTCAGCCACCGCCAGGCTGATCAGAACCAGCAGCAGGGCCGTGAAGGCGACCGCCGTGAACCAGCCCTTGCCGAAAGCTTTCATGCCGACGCCCGCTCAGCGCGGCGCCCAGGCGGGCGGGCGCTTTTCGAGAAAGGCGGAGAGGCCTTCCCGTGCCTCGGACCCCGCGCGCATGGCGGCGGCCTCCTGGGCGATCTCGTCCAGGGTTTCGTCATCCATGCGCAGGCCGGCGAGATCGAGCAC
>JABIRQ010000386.1 GCA_018699755.1 Rhodospirillaceae bacterium
ACAAGCTGAAGCATTCGAAGAACAACGCGGATTTCTTCGACGCGATGAACACCTGATCGGTTTCAGATCCGGACAAGGAAACGGCCGCTCCCGAAAGGGGCGGCCGTTTCGATTCGGGTGGCGGATAAGACCGGGGCCGGGATCAGGGCAGCAGGATGGTCGATCCCGTGGTCTTGCGCGCTTCCAGGTCCCGATGGGCCTGTTCGGCTTCGGCCAGGGGGTAGGTCTGGTTGATCTCGAGCTTGACCGCGCCGCTCTTCACCACGTCGAACAGGGCGTTGGCCGATTCGACGAGATCCTCGGGGGTGGCGGTGTAGGTCATCAGGGTCGGGCGGGTGACGTAGAGCGAGCCCTTCTGGCTGAGGAGACCCAGATTGAAGGGCGGCACGGCGCCGGAGGCGTTGCCGAAGCTGACCATCATGCCGCGCGGCTGCAGGCAGTCGAGGGAGCCTTCGAAGGTCGATTTGCCGACCCCGTCATAGACCACGGGCACGCCTTGGCCGTCGGTCAATTCGCGGACCCGGTCGGGGAAATCCTCTTTCGTGTAGAGGATCGTGTGGTCGCAGCCATGGGCGCGGGCCAGTTCGGCCTTTTCCTCCGAACCGGTGGTGCCGATAACGGTCGCGCCGAGATTCTTGGCCCATTGGCAGAAGATCAGGCCGACGCCGCCGGCCGCGGCGTGGAACAGCACGGTCTCGCCCGCCTTCACCGGATAGGTGCGGCGGATCAGGTATTCCACGGTCATGCCCTTGAGCATCATGGCGGCCGCCTGTTTGTCGTCGATGCCGTCGGGAATCGGTACGACCCGGTCGGCGGGCATCAACCGCGCTTCGGCATAGGCGCCGAGGCCGGAGGCATAGGCCACCCGGTCGCCGGGCTTGAGAGACTCGACGCCGGAGCCGACCGCCTCGACCACGCCGGCGGCCTCCATGCCGATACCGCTCGGCAGGTCGAGGGGATAGAGTCCGCTGCGGTGATAGGTGTCGATGAAGTTCAGGCCCACGGCCGTGTGCCGCAGCAGGACCTGGCCCGGCCCCGGCGTGCCGGGATCGACGTCTTCCCAGCGCAGGACTTCGGGACCGCCGGTCTCGTGAATGCGAATGGCCTTGGTCATTGCCGCGCTCCTCAACCCAGATTCGTCTTGAAAAAATCGGCCGATCGCTTGTTGGCGAGATCGGCTGCCTTTTTGTCGTAGGTCCGTCCGTCGGTCCGGGCGAAGGCGTGATCGACATCCGGGTAGACGTGGATCGCGACCTTGGGATGATCGGCCAGGCCGCCCTTGATCTTGTCCTGGGCTTCGGGTGGGACGTATTCGTCGAGGGCGGCGATGTGGAGCATGGTCGGGGCGGTGATATGGGCCGCTTCGTCGAGATTGTTCTCGATGCCGACGCCGTAATAGCTGACGTTGCAGTCGGCGTCCGAGCGCGCGGCCATCAGATAGACCATGCGCCCGCCCAGACAGTAGCCGACGGTGCCGGCCTTGCCGGTGCAGCCGTCGAGTCCTCGAAGATGGGCGAGGGCGGATTTCAGGTCCTCGATGCCCTGGTCCTGATCGTATTTGCCGAATAGCTCGAAGGCCTGGGCCCATTCCTCGTCGGTCCGGTCGGTGATCTGAATGCCGGGCTCGATGCGCCAGAAGATATCCGGGCAGAGGGCGACGAAGCCCTGGGCCGCGAAGGCGTCGGTGATCGAGCGCATGACCTGATTGACGCCGAAGATTTCCTGGATGACGAGAAGGCCGGGGCCGCGCCCCGATGGCGGCATGGCGAGATAACCGGAAAATTCGCCGCCGCCCGCGGCGGGAATGGAGATGTCTGGCATGGCGGAGTCTCCCCTCGTGATGGTGCGGTCGGCCGTTGGGGCCAAGCGGCTGAAATCGCGCGCCCGGCCCAGATATAGCGCCGCCCTCCGGCCCTGTCACCGGAGGGGCCGCCGGTGGGCTAAAGCGCGAGCACCGCGCCTTCGAGGCCGAGCAGCTTGAATTTCGTCTCGACGCCCCGGCCGCCGCTGAAGCCGCCGGTTCGCCCTCCGGCGGCGAGGATACGATGGCAGGGGATGACGACCGGGATCGGATTCGCGCCGCAGGCCGTGCCGACCGCGCGGGCGATCGCCCCGACCTCTGTGGCAAGCTCGCCATATGTCCGTGTCTCGCCGTAGGGAATCCGACATAACGCGCGCCAGACGGTCAAATGGAATTCGGTGCCGTTGGGCGCCAGCGGCAAATCGAACGCGCGCAGCTCGCCGGCGAAATAGGCGTCGATCTGTTCCGCCGCCCGGCGCAGCAGGGGGGTATTGCCGGTCGCACCCTCGTCCGTCCAGACGATGCCCCGGATGGCGCCGTCACGCTCCGTGACGGTCAGGGGCCCGGTCGGGGTCGCGAGAGTGAGCCGCGCCGCGCCCGTCATGCCGTGAGGGCCTTTGCGAGCGCCTCCGGATCGGTGATGGGCAGCGAGCAGGTCGTGCCCCGGCAGACATAGGCCGTCGGCCGGTCCGGTCCGGGCCGGCCGCGGGCTGGATGGCCTTCGGGTAAGGCGTCGGGATCGGCGACGATCTGCACGATCGGATCGGGCGCCGGGGTCTGATGGGCCGCGCGGATGAGCGCCGCCGCGTCCGGATCGGCCGGATCGCCGGCCAGGACGATCTGTACCCCCTCGGTGCGCATGGTCACGGCATTGAGATAGGTGGCGAGAGGAAAAATGTTCCTGTTTAGTTCTCCGGACAGAGCGTTAATTGTTTGCTCGGCCCGCTCAGCGTGGCGGCTGTCGCCGGTGGCGTGGTGCAGCCGGGTCAGGGCTTCGACGATCAGCCCCGTGCCGGACGGGGTTGCGTTGTCGGCCGCCGTCTTGCGCCGGGTCAGAAGGTCGGTGGTGTCGTCGGCGGTCTGGAAATAGCCGCCGGCCGCCTCGTCCCAATAATGCCGGTCGAGAATATCGACCCAGGCGACGGCTTGCTGCACGAGGGCGGGTTCGGGCTCGGCCTCGTGCAGCAGAAGGGCGGCGCGGATCATGGCGGCGTAGTCGTCGAGCTGCGCGGGATGGGCGGCGATGCCGGCACGCCAACTGTGGAACAGGCGGCCGTCGCTGGTCATGGCCGAGGCGACGAAGCGGAACGCGGCGCGGGCCTCGGCAATCCAGTCGGGCCGCTCGAAGACGGCGCCGGCGCGGGCCAGGGCGGCGATCATCAGGCCGTTCCAATCGGCCAAGACCTTGTCGTCGAGGCCGGGCCGGACCCGCGCGCTGCGGGTTTCGAACAGGATCGCGCGACAGCGCGCCAGTCGGGCCTCTTCCTCGGGGGCGCCGAAATCGGGGCGAGCGGTCCGATTGAGGATCGTCTTGCCCTCCCAATTGCCCTCGGGCCGAACGCCGTAGGCCGCCCGGAAGGCCTCCGCATCGGCGCCGAGCAGGCGATCGATCTCGTCCGCCGCCCAGACGTAGAAGCGGCCTTCCTCGCCCTCGCTGTCGGCGTCGAGGGAACTGGAAAACCCGCCGCCGGGCGCGACCATCTCGCGCAGGACCCAGGCGACGGTCTCGTCGATCCGCTGGGCGAAGAGGGGATTGCGCGTGGCCTGCCAGCCCAGGATGAGAATGTCGAGAAGCTGGGCATTGTCGTAGAGCATCTTCTCGAAATGGGGAACCAGCCAAGCCTCGTCGACGGTATAGCGGGAAAAGCCGCCGCCGAGATGGTCATAGATCCCGCCCTGGCACATGCGGGTCAGGGTCAGCAGCACGGCGTGGCGGTAGCGGTCGTCGCCGGTGCGCCGGAAGGCGCGCCAGAACAGGCCGAGGATCGGGCTTTGCGGGAACTTCGGCGCGCCGCCGATGCCGCCGTTCAGGGGATCGGCCTCGTTCAGCAAGCGAGCGGCGATTTCGTCGGCGATGCCCGGGGGCAGGCCCGTGGGCTCGGCGGGCAAGGCCAGTTCGCCCAGAGCCTTGACCATGGCATCCGCGTTGTGGCGGACCGCCTCGGCCTGGCTGCGATAGGCTTCGGAGACCCGGTTCAGGATATCGCCGAAGCCGGGCCGGCCGTAGCGCGGCGAGGGTGGAAAATAGGTGCCGCCCCAGAACGGTTCGCGCCGATCGGTGAGGAACATGGTCAGGGGCCAGCCGCCATGCTCGCCCATGAGGGCGAGGGCGTTCTGGTAGATCGCGTCGAGGTCGGGGCGCTCTTCGCGGTCGACCTTGATATTCACGAACTGCGCGTTCATCGCCTCGGCGATGGCGGGGTCTTCGAAGCTCTCATGGGCCATGACATGGCACCAGTGGCAGGCGGCGTAGCCCACGGAGAG
>JABIRQ010000208.1 GCA_018699755.1 Rhodospirillaceae bacterium
CCGTCGCCCTGACCTACCGCTCCTCGGCGAGCGAGGCTGACGCGCTTTGCGCCGGGGTCGAGAAAGCCGCGGCCTTCCGCTGCGACGCGGGCGACCCACAAGCCATGGCGGCCCTGGTCCCGCAGGTCACGGCGGCCCTGGGCCGACCCGACACGGTTGTCCTCAACGCCAGCGGCCGCGATCTCTACGGGGCCGGTGCGGACGGCGATTTCGGGCGCTTCGCCCATCATCTCGCGACCCAGATCGAAGGCTCGCACGCCCTACTTTCCGCGACCATTCCCGGCATGATCGAGAATGGCGGCGGATCGATCGTCGCCATCGGCAGCGTCTACGCCCAGGGCACGCCGCCGGCCGGCATGGCGCCCTATGTCACGGCCAAGGCGGCGCTTGAGGGTTTCGTGCGCAGCCTCGCCGCCGAATACGGGCCCAAGGGGGTGCGCGCCAATATCGTCGCCCCCGGGATGACCCGGACGGCGCTCTTGTCCGGCGTGCCCGAGCGGGCCCAGAAGGTCGCCGCCATGCAGAACCCGATGCGCCGACTGGCCGAGGTTGAGGATATCGCCGGCGCCGTCGCCTTCCTGGCGTCGCCGGACGCGGCCTATGTCAACGGCCATACCCTGGTCGTCTCCGGCGGCGGTGCGATGTCGTGACTCGGACCCCGCGCGAAGTCCTGCGGGCGGCCTGCGAGGCCGCGCCGCTGGAAGAGGTGCGGGCCGCTCTGGCCGGGTTCCTGGCGGAAGCACCGGGCATCGCGGCGGCCCAGTTCGCCGCCGCGCGCTTGGCACCCGCCGCCGACCGGCTCGCCCTGCCCGAAACGCGCCTGGCCCTGCTGGCCTCCTTCACGATCGAGCCGCTGGCGCCCCATCTGACGGTCGGCGCGTTCCAGGCCGGGCGCCGGCTGGCCACCCGCACGGTCACTTACGAGCAGTGGTTCGCGGCGCTCTCGACACCCGGTCCCCTCGACGCCTTCGCGCCCGACCTCGCTCTCTTGCTGCTTCATCTGGAGGATATCTGTCCACTGCTCGCTCGGCGTCATCTGGCGGCCGGGACGACGGCACTGGACGAAGAGGCCGACCGCGCGATTGGCGCACTCGAGGAGGCCTTGGACGGCTTTCGCCGCCGCTCGACGGCGCCGGTCGCGCTTTCGACCTTCATCGCGGCGGAACGCGGAATCGAACGCCATTTCGATCGACGGGTTGAACCCTCGCGCCAGGGTCGCATCGACGATCTCAACCGCCGCCTCGGCGATCTCGCCCGCGCCCATGCCAATGCGTACGTGTTCGACTACGCCCAGACGGTAACCGATTTCGGCCGTACGCGCTGGTTCGATCCGCTCAAGAACCATCACGTCCGCGCGCCGCTGACCCCGGCGGCCCTGCCCGTCCTGGCCGCCGAGATCACAGGCTTCCTGGATGCGCTGGAGCGCCCGCGCAAGAAGGTCATGGCGATCGACCTGGACAACACGCTCTGGGCCGGGGTCGTGGGTGAGGACGGTTCGGACGGTATCGCCGCGTCCGGCGATTACCCCGGCAATGCCCATGGCGACTTCCAGGCCTTCCTGGCGAATCTGCGCGCCTCGGGCGTCGCCTTGGCCGCGGTCAGCAAGAACAACGAGGCCGATGCGCACGAAGCCTTCGAAGCCAATCCGGACATGCCGCTCGGCTGGGACGACTTCGCCGCCCGCCGGATCGATTGGAACGACAAGGCGGCCAATCTGCGCGCCGTGGCGGAGGAGCTGGCTCTAGGCACCGACGCCATTCTGTTCGCAGACGACAGCCCGATGGAATGCGATCTCGTCCGCCGCTTCGCACCGGACGTGGCGGTGGTGCATCTGGACGGACCGCCCAGCCTGTTCCCGCGCAAAATCGCCGAGACCGGCGCCTTCGACGCGGTCGCGCTGACCGAGGAGGACCGGGCCCGGGCGGCAAGCTACGGCGCCGAGCGCGCGCGCAAGGCGCTGGCGGGCTCGACCGACACCCGGGGCTTCCTCGCCGGGCTCAACCTGCGCCTGACACTTAGATCGCCGCGCGACGGCGAGATCGAGCGGGTCGCCCAACTCTTCGCCAAGACCAACCAATTCAACCTGACCACCCGGCGCTATTCGACCGCCGATGTCCTCGCTCTGCGCGACGACCCCGCGGCCGAGCTGCTGGTCGCGCGCCTGGCCGATCGCTACGGCGACTACGGTCTGGTCGGAGTCGCCGTGACCCGGGACGGCCCGGACGGCGCACGCGAGATCGACAGCCTGCTGATGAGCTGCCGCGTCCTGGGCCGTGGGGTCGAGGAAGCCATTCTGGCAGAGATCGAGACGCGCGCGCGAGGCGCCGGACGAATGCGGCTGATCGGACGCTACCTACCCAGCCGAAAGAACGGCATGGTCGCGGACCTTTATCCACGCTTCGGCTTTGCCGAGGCCGCGGAAGCGGGCGTCTTCGAGCGCGATCTCGGCGCGCTGCCACCGCTGCCCTATCCCCAACACACAGCCATCGCCAGGGAGTAGAAAACCATGACAAGGACCGAGATCGACGGCGCTTTGCGCCGGATCTTCGCCGACCTGTTCGACCGGCCGGAGGAGGAGTTCACGGCCGAGACAAGCCCGGACACCCTGTTGGACTGGGATTCCATGGCCCATGTCCAACTTATGGCCGCGATCGAGGAACGCTTCAACATGGTCGTCGAACCCGAGGACCAGGTCGAGATGCTGAGCTTCGACCTGATCGGCGACATCCTGACCGAGAAGCTGGCCGCCTGAGCCTGAAGCCGTGACCGTCCTCGCCATCATCCAGGCCCGCATGGGCTCGACCCGGCTGCCGGGCAAGGTGCTCGGCGCGCTGGCGGACCGCATCGTCCTGGACCGCGTCGTCGCATCGGCTCGGGCGATCCCAGGCGTCGACAAGGTCGTCGTCGCAACCGGAGACGACGGGCCGAACGATCCGATCGCCGCCTGGTGCGACGCCGAGGCTGTGCCCTGCCGGCGCGGCGACGAGCGCGATGTGCTGGCCCGGTTCGCGCAGGTGATCGAGGCCGAAGCGCCCGAGGCGATCCTGCGCCTGACCGCCGACTGCCCGCTGCTCGATCCCTTCGTCTGCGGCGAGGTCCTGGCCCTGCACCGCCGGAGCGGTGCCGACTATGCAAGCAACGTCGAGCCGCCGAGCTGGCCCGACGGCCTGGACTGCGAGGCCGTGACGGCCGAGGCCCTGCTGCGGGCCCATCGCCAAGCGATCCTGCCGTCCGAGCGCGAGCACGTCACCCTGTTCCTGCGCGCCCGGCCCGACCGCTTCAAGCTGGTCAATCTGCCCTGCCCGATTCCCGGCCTGGCAGCGGAGCGCTGGGCCTTGGATGACCCGGAAGACAAGGCCTTTCTCGAAGCCCTCTGCGCGCAACTGCCGAAGACCGGCGCGCCGCCGTCCTATCTGACCGTGCTCCAGGTTCTCGAGGCCGCGCCCGAACTGCAGCGCTTGCGCCGCCCGACCCGGCGCAACTCGGCGGCGGCCAAGGCGATGGCGACGGACGGACTCAGC
>JABIRQ010000446.1 GCA_018699755.1 Rhodospirillaceae bacterium
CCTGGATTCGGATCATCTCGCCGGCGCGGCCCTGGACGTCTTCCGGGACGAGCCCCTGCCGGCGGACCATCCCTACTGGTCGCACACCGGGGTCGAGGTCACGCCGCATATCGCGGGCGACCCGAATCCGCGCACCGCCGCAACCCAGGTCGCCGAAAACATCCTGCGCGCCCGCGACGGCCGGGACTTGCTCAACGTCGTCGACCCCAAGACCGGCTACTGAGAGGGTCGCCGATCGATCGGCGCGCCGCCCGGCCTATACCCAGGTGCCGGTCCTGGCGCCGCCCTTCGCCTCCGGCTTGTTGACGAAACCCTCGGCGATCATGCGATAGACGGCGCGCATGCCCATCGCCTCTCCACCGGCCGGTCGGCCCGGGGACGAACCCGCATTCCAGCCCATCACGTCGATATGGACCCAGGGCGTTTTCGAATCGACGAAGCGATTCAGGAAGAGGGCGGCGGTGATCGCCCCGCCCTGGCCGCCCTCGGACACGTTGTTGAGATCCGCGGTCCGCGACGAAAGCATGCGCTCGTAGGGGTACCAGAGGGGCATCCACCACAGCGGGTCGTATTCCGAGAAACTGGCGCGGATCAGTTCCTGGGCGGCGCGGTCGTCATTGGTGAACATCGCCGGCAGGTCCGGGCCCAGGGCGACCCGGGCGGCGCCGGTCAGGGTGGCGAAATCGACGATCAGGCCAGGCTTCTCCCGATCGGCCTCGGTCAAGGCGTCGCACAGGACCAGCCGGCCCTCGGCATCGGTGTTGCCGATCTCGACGGTCAGGCCCTTGCGCGTGCGCACGATATCGCTGGGCCGCATGGCATTGGCCGAGACGCTGTTCTCGACCGCCGGGATCAGGACGCGCAGGCGCACGGGCAGTTTCGCATCCATGATCATATGGGTCAGGCCGAGGACCTGGGCGGCGCCGCCCATGTCCTTCTTCATCAGACGCATGCTGGCGGCGGTCTTGAGGTCGAGCCCGCCGGTGTCGAAACACACGCCCTTGCCGACCAGAGTCACCTTGGGATCGCTCGCCTTGCCCCAGACCATGTCGACCAGGCGCGGGGCCTGATCGCTGGCCCGGCCGACCATGTGAATCGTCGGGTAGTTCTTCTTGAGCAAGGCATCGCCGATCAGGACCGTGCATTTCGCCTTGTGGCGTCGCGCCAACTTGCGCGCCGCCGCCGCCAGTTCGGCCGGCCCCATATCGTTGGCCGGCGTGTTGATGAGGTCCCGCACCAGAAAAGTGGCCTCCAGGACGCGCAGGACCTGACTCCGGTCGGCGCCGGCCGGCCAGACGAGCTTGCGCAACGGCCGGTCGTCCGCGCGATACCGGGTAAAGCGGTAGGCGCCCAAGCCGAAGCCGATCGCCGCGCCGGTCGCTTCCTTGCCGGTCAGCTTGGCCTCGATCCGGTAGCGGCCCGGCGGCAGCTTTTCCGGCAGGCTGGAATAACGGTGGATGGGATCGTCCGGATCGACGCCCAGCAGCACGCGATCAAGCCCGCCCTCGCCGTCGGGAATGGGACAGAGGCGGTGCGGTGCGGCGTTGAAGTCCGCGCTTTCCACCCAGCGGCGGACCCGCGCGGGCTGCTTGGCGGCCCAATCCTTCAACTCCGTCTCGGCGATGGGCAGGACGGGAACCGTCGCGGCCGTCGCCCGGGCCTGGAAAATGTCTCGCACTTCGTTCCCTCCTGTCGTTCCGAGCCGCGCAGCATGCCCGCTCGCGCAGGGGTTTCAAAGCTTTCCCGGTATGGGCCCCGATATCGATTCCGGCATTGATGTTGAGCTCTTGCATCGGACAGACCCTTCCCCTCCAATGGCGCTCCCGATGCGCTGTCGGAGATCGGCATGGCCGACTTCACCATCATTCTCGGCAACAAGAACTATTCCTCATGGTCGTTCCGGGCCTGGCTTGCCTTGAAAGCGACCGGAGCCGAATTCGAGGAAGAGGTCATCCCCCTCGACGAGACGGGCACGCGCGACGCGATCCTCCGCCATTCGCCCTCGGGGCGGGTGCCCGTGCTCAAGCACGGCGCGCGAACGATCTGGGATTCCCTGGCGATCTGCGAATACCTGGCCGAGCTGTTCCCTGAGGCGGGCCTCTGGCCGGCCGATCCGGCGGCGCGGGCGATGGCGCGCTCCGTCTCGGCCGAGATGCATGCGGGCTTCGCCGCCCTGCGGACGAGCATGCCCTTCAACATCCGGTCCTCTCTTCCCGGCAAGGGAAAGGGGGACGGCGTACAGGGCGAGGTCAATCGCATCGCGGCAATCTGGCGAAGTTGCCGGGAGGCCCATGGTGCCGAAGGCCCCTATCTGTTCGGCAACTTCACCATCGCCGATGCGATGTACGCCCCGATTGTAGGCCGGCTCATCACCTACAAGATCGAACTCGACGAGGCCTCCGCGGCCTATTGCGCCGCGATCGCCGTCTATCCCGCCTATGCCGAATGGGCGGCGGAGGCGCGCAACGAGCCCTGGATCATGCCGCGCGAAGAAATCTGAGGGCGGGAAAGCCCGGCGCGCCTGAAATACGCTCGAAGCGGACCGCGGCTATTCCTTCACCGAATCGGTCGCCGAATCGATCGTGGTATCGGCCGGGGCGGCGCCTTCTTCCGACAGTTTCTCTCCACCCTCGGTCTCGCCGCCGTCGCCGCCGCGCAACAGCCCGGCCTCGCGGTAAAAGCGCTCGGCGCCCGGATGCAGGGGGATGGAAAGCCCGGTCAACGCGGTATCGAGCCGAATGCGCAAGCCGTCCGGATGGGCATTGTCCAACAGCTTTCGATTCCTTTGGTGCCAGAGCGCACGGGTGATGCCATAGACCAGGTCGGCGTCCAGCGCCGCGGACGCCACCCATTGGGCCCGGACGTTCAAGGTCTCGATACTGTCCGTCGTCTCGTACACGCTGGCGGATATGAAACCTTTGGAAAAGAAGGGATTTTCCGTGATAAGCCGGGCCGCGGTCTCACCCTCGATCGGCAACAGGCGCACCTTGAAATCCTCGGCGAATTCGACCAGCGCGGTCACCGGAAAGCCCGCCACGAGAAACACGGCGTCGAGCTCGCCGGTGCGCAGCTTGTCGATAGCCGGCCCGGACAGCAGCAGGTCGACATCGAGATCCTCCAACCCGAGGCCATAGGCCTCGAGAATGATCTGGGCATCCACGAAGGATCCCGATTGGACTGGGCCGAGAGAGACCTTGCGCCCGCGCAATTCCCCGATATCGGTGATGTCGGAATCGGCGCGAACCATGATATGCACCGACTCGGGATAGAGGCTGGCGATGGCCGTCAACGCGTCGATCTGACCCTTCTCGGCAAAGGGTCCGAAGCCGTTGAAGGCCCAATAGGCGATGTCGGCCTGGGCCAGGCCCGATTCGAGTTCGCCCCGGCCGATTGCCTCGACGTTGTAGACCGCGCCGTCGGTCGATTGGGCGACCGCGATCAGGCCCGGCACGCCGCAACTTCCACCATCCTCGCAGGCACGCGAGCCGGGCGGATTGCTGATCGCATTGGCGAGCAAGCCGCCGATCGCGAAATAGGTGCTGTCGGCAGAGCCTGCGCCGATCCGGAAAAAGGTGATGTCCTGGGATCCCGCGGGCTGCGCCGCGATCAACAGAGCGAAGGCCAGCAGAAGCCCGCGGATCGCAGCGGGCAGCCGTAACGCGGACGGAAGCGAGCGATGGCGCCCGCCCCACGGTTCGGTCTCGATACTGCCCTCGTTCTGCACTCCGGGGCGCCCTTCCGGCGTTGTCTCTCCATACTATATAGAGCGCCGGCGAAGCGCGACGACTTTGGCGGCCATTCGTGCGCATTCACGTCTCGCCGCGGTATTTCTCGACCTCTTCGCCCAGAAAGGCGTTGTTCGCCTCGCGGACACGGGCCGCCGCGTCGTCGTAAAGAAACGGCAGGAAGGTAAAGCGCCGGCCCGCACGGATCGGCAAGACCTCGTGCAGCAGCGAGCAGGAAAAGACCAGCGCCGCCCCCTTCGGCGGAACGTATGTTCGGGTGCCGAACTCGGGAAAGCGCAGCTCGCCGCCCTCGTATTCCCCGGTGTTCAGGTTGAGGGTCACGGCAAAGCGGCGATGGGCCGTGCCCCGCGTCGTGTTGTCGCGATGGGCGCGGAAGTAGCCGCCGGTCGCCGCGTCGTAGCAGGCAACGATATAGCGCTCCATCCGCGTGACCTCGAACTGGAAGGCCTTTCCTATCTCCGGCGCGACCCGCCGGTTGATCCGCGCGCGCGCCTGCTCGCGAATCTCCCGGTCCTGGATGACATGGTCGGCGCGGCGCTTGTGGCCATAGTCGATCACCGGCACCGTCTTGCCGCCGCGTTCGCGCATAAAACCGGAATCCTGGCCACCTTCGGCATCGTAGAGCGCGATCAGGCGGTCGCAGAAACCCGGTTCGAAGACGTTCGGCACGATCAGAATCGGCGCCTGAAAGGCGGCCGGCGCCGGGGCCGGCAGCGCCGGCAGTCCGGCCAGAAATCCGGCAACCTTGTCCCCGATGCCGTCGGGCTCCGTCACGGCGAAAATGGCCAGCACGCGCAACCCCGGATCGATGACATAGACCAGTTGCCGGGCTTCGCCCTCGCCCTCCCCGGCCGCGCCGTAGAGTCGACTGACGGCGCGGTCGAAATCGCGGAAACAGCGCACCCCGGGGGCGACGGTCTTCAGACGTCCCGCCGCCTCATCCTCCGGATCGCTCGAAACGACGAAAAGGCTGGCCTGATCGTCGTCGAACAGTTTGCGATGCGCAAGCAAGCCGCGCAGCGCCGTGCGGCCCGGATCGCGCCCGGCCGAACCGATAAAGGCGAGCACGAGATAGCGGCCGCCCACGGTGTGGAAATGGAAGGTGGGATTGTGCTCCGTCGGGGCGACGAACCACGGCGCGGGGTCGCCCGGCAAGAGCCGGCGCGGCGCATTTCCCTTGTCGCCCATCGAATGGCCTCGGTGCGGTTGTTGTGGTCATGATCGGCACGCAGAATGGGCCTGGCAAGCCATTGCTCGGTGCCCGCATGACAAAATCCCTCTACGCCCTCGGAAAGCTGCTGCTCGAGAGCATGCGGGATATCTCCCCGATCGTCCTGGTCGTGGCCTTCTTCCAGATCGTCGTTCTCGGCCAGCCCTTCCCGAACCTGGATCGGATTCTGTTCGGCCTGGTCCTCGTCGTCCTGGGCCTGACCCTGTTCATCCGGGGCCTCGAAATGGGACTCTTTCCGATCGGCGAAACGATGGCGGAGTCCTTCGCACGCCGGGGCAGCCTGATCTGGCTGCTGGCTTTCGCCTTCGCCCTCGGCTTCGGCACCACGGTGGCCGAGCCGGCGCTGATCGCCGTCGCCGACGAGGCGGCGCGGATCAAGGCCGAGGCCGGGGCGATCGACAATTCCGAAGCGGTGCGTGCGGACTACGCCCTGGGCCTGCGCTACACGGTCGCCCTGTCGGTCGGCTTCGCGATCCTTCTGGGCGTTTTGCGCATCCTGAAGGGCTGGCCGATCCAGCGCCTGATCATCGGCGGCTACCTGATCGTCGTGGCCCTGACCGCTTTCGCCCCCGATTCGATCGTCGGCATCGCCTACGATTCGGGGGGCGTGACGACCTCGACCATCACGGTGCCGCTCGTCACCGCCCTGGGGATCGGCCTTTCGACCTCGATCCGGGGCCGCAACCCCCTGATCGACGGGTTCGGCCTGATCGCCTTCGCCAGCCTGACGCCGATCGCCTTCGTGCTGATCTACGGCATGGCGATCTGACGATGGCCGAGACCTGGATCGCCGCCCTGATCGACGCCTTGCTCGGCACTCTCGCCGACGTGCTGCCGATCGCGGCGATCCTCGCCTTCTTCCAGTTCGTGGTCCTGCGCCGCCCGATTCCGAATCCGCGCCGCGTGCTGACCGGCTTCGCCTATGTTCTCACCGGCCTCGCCCTGTTCCTGGTCGGGCTGGAAGAGGCGCTGTTTCCGTTGGGCAAGATCATGGCCGCCCAACTGACCGATCCGACCTTCGTCTATGGCGAGGCGGCCGGGGACGGAAGCGTGGTCTGGTGGCGCTACTACTGGGTTTATATCTTCGCGGCGGCGATCGGCTTCTCGACCACGGTGGCCGAGCCGTCCCTGATCGCGGTCTCGCTCAAGGCGAACGAAGCCTCGGGCGGCAGCCTCAACCCCTGGGGCCTGCGCATCGCCGTCGCCATCGGGGTCGCCGCCAGCATCGCCGTGGGCGCCTTGCGGATCGTGACCGGGACGCCCCTCGTGCTCTATATGGTCGTCGGCTATCTCGTCGTCATTATCCAGACCATGCTCGCCCCTAAGGCGATCATTCCCCTGGCCTACGATTCTGGCGGCGTGACGACCTCGACCGTGACGGTGCCCCTGGTCACCGCCCTCGGCCTCGGCCTCGCCTCGACGGTGCCGGGCCGCAGCGCCCTGCTCGACGGCTTCGGCCTGATAGCGCTTGCGAGCCTGTTTCCCATCGTTACCGTGATGGGCTATGCCCAGCTCGCCGAATGGCGCAGTCGCCAAAAACCGCCCAAAACCCGGGCCGGTCCTCGCGGATCCGAACCGGGGAACCCCGGACCACACGGCAAGAAGAGGGTGCCATGAAGTTCAAACTGATTATCGCCCTGGTCGAAGACGCCAAGACCGAACTGGTCAACGAGGCGGCGCGCGAGGCCGGCGCGACCGGCTCGACCGTCATCACGGCCGCGCGGGGGGAGGGCCTGAACCCGCCCAAGACGTTCCTGGGCCTCACCCTGGAGGGCCAGCGCGACGTGTTGCTCTTCCTGGTCGAGGAGCATCTTTGCCGGCATATCCTGGAGGCGATCGCGCGGGAAGCCCGTTTCGACGAGGAGCCGGGCAGCGGCATCGCCTTTCAGATCGACATCGAGGATGCGGTCGGCCTGGGCTCCCAGATCGGCACGATCCAGCAGGAAATCGAGGACGAGATATGAGCGAACACCAATACACCCGGGTCGGCGACGTCATGACCCCCAAACCCCATGTGATCGATGGCTTGGCCACCGTGCGCGAAACCATCGATCTGATGCGCCGCGAGCAAGTCAGCTCGGTAATCGTCGATCGCCGCCACAAGGGCGACGAATACGGCATCGTCGTGGTCTACGACATCGCCGTCGAGATAGTCGGCAAGGACCGTTCGCCCGAGCGCACGAATGTTTACGAGATCATGTCCAAGCCGGTTGTCGCCGTGGAAGCCGACATGGACATCAAATATGCCATCCGCTTGCTCTCGCGCTTCACCCTGTCGCGCGCAGTGGTGCTCGAATCCGGCCTCCTGGTGGGCATCGTGACCTTGCGCGACATGGTTCTCCGCTTCGCCAACTGAAATGTGGGCGAAGCGCCGAGACCGGGCGATTGCCGCAAAAGACCGTCTTCAAATTTTCGGCAACTTCGGGTATGCCAACCGCTGGCCGGTCCTGTTGCAGGCAACGATCGGGCGAAGCCGGACGATTCGGGGAGCACGGCAGCGTGACATTGGATAGCGGACGTTTCGGGCGGTTCGGTCTGAAAACCGGGCGCAATGCCCTGGTCGCGCGGCCGATGCTCGGCACCGCGATCGTCGTCGCCTTCGCCACCGCTTTCATGATCCTGTTCGTGGATCGCCCGATCACCTATTTCGTCGCCGAAGACTTGGACCCCAGCATTGCCGCCTTCTTCCGGGCCCTGACTGAAATCGGCAACGGGACGGTCTATATGACCGCCAGCGCCTCGTTCTGGCTCGGCTTCCGGTGGCTTGCCGCGCAAAATGCGGACCCGGCGGTGGCCGAGCGGTTCAAGCGGATATCCGCCTACGGCGCCTTCGCCCTCACCGCCCTGCTTGCCGCTGGCGCGGTCGCCACCATCTTGAAACACGCCCTGGGCCGGTTTCGGCCTTCGCTGCTGCTGACCGACGGTGTCTACGGCCTCGCCCCGCTGACCTTTCTGCCGAAGTCCACCAGCCTGCCCTCCGGGCATACCCAGGTGATGTGGACGGTCGCGACCATCCTCGTTCTGCTCAAGCCGCGCATCGGCCTGTTGCTGATCCCCATCGCCGTCCTGGTCGGGGCCAGCCGGGTCGCGATCAACGTCCATTTTTTGAGCGACGTGCTGCTCGGCGCCTATGTCGGCGTGCTCGTGCCCTTGCTCGTCTATGTCGCCTTCTTCCCGCGCCTCGGCCCCGCGCCGGAGCGGCTCGGCCAGATTCGCCGGATTCTCGGCCTCTCTCCCTAGAGCCGGCTCCCCAGAAGCAACCCCCTAGAAGCGCTCGGCGCTGAACGGCGCCATGTCCATATCCGTCGGCCGGCCGGCCGCCATGTCGGCCACCGCCTTTCCCGTCACCGCCGCCAGGGTCAGGCCGTAATGGCCGTGGCCGAAGGCGAGAAAGACGCCCGGCGCGCCTCGGACGGGCGAGATCACCGGCATGGAATCGGGCAGGGACGGGCGCCGGCCCATCCAGGGCTCGCCGCCCTCCGTGTTCAGGTCCGGGACCATGCGCTTGGCGCGGCGTAGCATGGGGTCGATCCGCTTGTAGTTGGGCGGCGCGTCGACCCCGGCCAACTCGTCCGTGCCCGCGATGCGCAGGCCCAGCTCCATGGGCGTGAGATAGAAGCCGCCTTCGTTCGACTTCACCGGTATGCGCACGTCCACCCCCGGGTTCGGCAGCAGGACGTGATAGCCGCGCTCGGTGTCCAGCGGCACACGGGCTCCCGCATCGGCGGCGAACTTCTTCGACCATGCGCCGGCCGAGACGGCGATCAGATCGGCTTCGATCTCGCCCGCCTCGGTGACGACCGTGCCGCCCGGCCCGGCGCCGCGCCGGATCGACCGGGCCGCGACCTGCTTGATCTCGCCGCCCTCGCGCCGGATCAAGTCGGCGATCGCCTGGCTCAGGCGCAGAGGGTTGATGATCCGGTCGGCGTCGGTGCGGTGAATGCCGCCGACGAAGATCGGCGCCAGGGACGGCTCGATCTGCCGGATCTGTTCCGGGCCGATCACCTCGAGCGGCGCGCCGTGCTTCTGGCGCAGCTCGATTCCCCAGCGCGCGCCGTCGAAGGCCTCTTTCGATTCGAAGACTTCGATCGAGCCGCAATCGCGGATCAGGTCCCGCGCGCCGGCGGCTTCGATCAAGGGTTCGTAGGACGGCCGGGCGCGCGCCATCAAGGTGGCGAAATCGGCGACCATCTGTTCCACCCGGCCGCGCCGGCTGGCGGCGACGAAGCGGATCAGCCAGGGCGCCAAGCGCGGCAGATAGGACCAGCGGATGGCCAACGGGCCGTCCGGGTCCATCAACATCTTGGGTACCTTCCAGAAGATGCCGGGCGTCGCGACCGGCAGACCCGCGCCGTCCGAGCGCATGCAGGCATTGCCAAAGGAACAGCTTTCGCCCGGCCCGTCGGGGTCGAGCATCGTGACCCGCCAGCCGTCGCGCTGCAGATAGGCGCCGGTGCACAGCCCGACGATCCCCGCGCCGATCACAACCGCATGGCCCCGAGGGACACCAAGACTTTCGCCCTCCGGCCGCGCTTCGCTCTCCGTCATGTCTCGTCCTCCTCGATGCACGCCGCACGATTCCACACCAGCCCGTGCGTCGCAACGCGTTGACGGGCAGCGAGGAAGCGGCAAGATCGCCCCTTGACGCCCCCCAGCCGGACGAACCCGCGATGCCCGCCAATCCTGGACACTCTCGACCGATGCCGCCCGGCGCGGGCCAGCCGGCCATCAACCTGCCGCCCGCGACGGCTTGGCTGATCGGGATCATGGTTGCGATCCACGGCTTGCGCAGCCTGCTGCCGCCCGAGGCCAATGCCTGGATTCTGGCCAACCTGGCCTTCGTGCCCGGCTATTACCTGCTGCCGCCGCCGTTGAGCTGGCAGGAGATCATCGCACCGTTGAGCCATCAGTTTCTCCATGGCGGCTGGGGCCATCTGGCCGTCAACGGCCTCGCCCTCGCCGCCTTTGGCAGCGGCGTGGAGCGCCTCGCCGGCGCGCGCCGCACGGTTCTGTTCTTTCTCGCTTCCGGCCTGGCCGGGGCCCTGGCCCAATGGGCCGCCGATCCCGCCGCCTTGATCCCCATGGTCGGCGCTTCGGGCGGCATCAGCGGCTTGTTCGGCGCGGCGCTGCGCCTGCTGTCCGGCGGCGGCCCGGCGCCGGGGCGCGTCCGCATTCTTCCGGTCGCGGCGATCTGGATCGTCATCAACGTCGTTTTCGGCCTGACGGGCGGGGTGGAGGGCGAATCGATCGCCTGGATCGCCCATCTCGGCGGCTTCGCTTTCGGCCTCGCCGCCTTTCCCCTGCTGCGACGGCGAGCGCCCTAGGCCGGCAGGCCGCTCCCGGCGTTCAGCCGGCCTTCCGGGCGACGGCATGAAAAATATGCCAATGCTTGGCGGTCCCGCGCGGGGTGGTCGAATCGCTCTCCTCTTCGCGGAAGGATTCGATCGCGAAGCCGGCGAACAGAGCCTCCGCCTCGGCGCGCGCGTGGTGGGTCAGGGTCGGATCGCCAGCCCAGGAATCCCGGTCGCCGTAGAGCTGCCCGGCGAAGCGCCCGCCCGGCCGCAAGGCCGCAACGATGCGGGCCCACAAGGCGGGGAAGCGCTCGGGCGGGCAGAGCGGCAGGGCGAAGCTCGAATTGACCAGATCGCAGGGCGGCAGCGCCGCAGCCTCCATCCGCGCGATCCGGGTTTCCAATGCGCAGGTTGCGGGCAGGTCGGCCCGCGACCGAAGAAAATCGATCGCCGCCGCCTCGGCGTCGATCGCCAGCACGTGCCAACCCCGGCGCAACAGTTCGACCGTATCGCGCCCGCCGCCACAGCCGAGATCGACCGCAACGCCCGTTTTGCCCTCGGCCTCGAAGCGGCCGAGCGCAGAAAGCAGGGTCTCCCGCGGGGGCCGCTCCGACGTCTTGGCGTAGTAGCCCGCCCAGCCCTTGTCCCCCCGGCACTTTCCAGCGTGGTCCTGGTCCCCGCCTGCCACCGCCGCCCCTCCGACTCTATCCGCCCCGCGCATCATAACCGCACGGCGGGATCGAGCGCGGCGTCCTAAATCGGATAGTCGCGCGCCGGATCGACGCCGCAATCCTCCA